>JAUVDE010000260.1 GCA_030595485.1 Draconibacterium sp. | reverse complement strand
AGGTTAATGTATTTCTCTTTATCAATCCAGGTTGTAATTTTACCCCAAACAACATTCGCATCGTTATTGGGTATCATCTGAATTTTGTAGCAAATTCTTCCGTCAATACTTTCTTCTGTCAAAATAGTATGTACATAATCGTTAACAATCGACGATTGTTTTACCAAGTCGTCGTTGGTGTAATCCGAGCCCATCCAGCCTTGCGACATCATGCTTGGTGGCAGTTTAATCATTCGGTTTATCGATGGTGTATAACTCCACATTTCTTTTTCGTACTTCATCGAAACCATACCTTTGTCTTTTGATGGGGCGGTTACATAAGTCATAAAATAATCACGCCCTAAACTCCAGTTTTTAAAAGCTATGGTTCGGGTGTATTTCGGACGTACAATCGACATTTTCATTTCGCTTTTATTCGAATCACCCTGAAGTTTATCGTCCATCTTTTTTATTATCTCTTGTGCATCCTGAGCCCGAGCGGTGAAACTCCATACTATCAACAGTACTAATGATAAAATGTATTTGTTATTCATCGTTTTGTTACTATTTATTTTATCCTTCAATTATTTTAAAACTTGCTTGTATTACCGATTTTTCAATTTTCTCCATCGGGAAAAAGTTGGGTGCTGCCACACAATACAAAAAAGCTCCTTCAAGCATGGCTGCAATGGCCATAAAATCACTCTCCGGGTCTTTGCTCCCTTGTTTTTCAATAAACTCATAAAAGAGTTTGAAGATTGGGGCAGCTTGTTCTTCATATTTTTTAGAAAAAGATTTGGAAACCTTAGGTTGAAGCATTAGCGAAAAGAATAATTTCCAATGCTTCATATTGGTTTGTAATAGCTCGAAATTTTGTTTGATGAAATTGACAAACTCTTCTTTTGTCAGAATTCCATCCTTGTTAATATCCAGGTTTTCATATATCTCTTCAAAACCTTGGTCCATTATTTCATTAAGAACCTCGTTTTTGCTTTTGAAATAGTTGTAGGTCAGTCCTTTTGATATACCAGCTTTACTTGCAATTTGACTAATAGAAGTAGAATGAAAACCATTTTCAGCAAACAATTCTAAAGCAGTATCCATTATCAATTGCTTCTTTTGTTTTCTGATATCATCAAATTGTTTCGGACTTCGTGGCATACTATTTTGTTTATGATTGAACGGTCGGTCAAAGGTAGTTGATGGTTTTATCTTTTCCAAGAAAAATTCAAGTTAAATGACCAGTTGGTCAATTAAAGTAAGAATCATCGTTTGTAAACTTTCGACTATTCAGGTTAAAAATTTCATGAGAGCTTTCAAATTAGGCTGAAAAGAGTTGACTTCTGTCATTCTTGCACCTTAAGTTGCAAATAGTTCTCGAATATCTTCTTTTCTTTAGCGCATAAAATTTGATTGACAAAATTATGGGATGCGGTTATTCAGAAAGCATCTCTTTATTTAAAAAATTATATGAAACTATTTGAAGGACACTCATTTCACATTCCTGTATTAGGTTTGGGGTATTCAATAGACTCACCAATTAATGTTGCGCCGTACGGCATTTCGTCGGTTATGTCATTGGTTGACGATACTTTAATTGAAAGTATGCGCGAGTTCTATTGTAAGAAATTCGATCTTCCATTTGATGCTATTTCAAAAAAAGTGGAGGATTTTAGAGCAAAACGAATTTCATCGTACCTAAACGTAGTAGAGGAGATTGTGAATAAAAAAGTTGCCGATTTGAAAAATACAGCCGGCGACGAATTGGAGAAATACATGGCAATGTTGCCCTATTCTTCATCGGTTAAAGCAAAGTTCGATTTGGCAGGCAAAGGAAAACAAGCCGCCGAAGACTTTACTAAATGGGTGCAAGCGAAATTGCCCGTTGGTTCAATCGATGTAAATATTATGACCAAGTTGGATCAGGCACATCAGAAAGATGGTGTTGATTTGCCAATTGAACACAACGATGCACATGCTGCACTGCGTGGTTACGCACAAAGCAATTTGACTTCGTCGTTGGTGCTTTCGGCAGGAATGAGCCCACGTTTGTACAGCTATATCGAAAACTTTAAAGACTTTTTTCCTGACATTACCGGTAAAATCAAAAAGAATATTATTCTGAAAGTAAGCGATTTTCGTTCGGCATTTGTACAAGGAAAAATGTTGGCCGCTAAAGGGCTGTGGGTTGCAGAATATCGTATTGAGTCGGGTGTAAACTGTGGAGGTCACGCTTTTCCTACCAATGGTGTTTTATTCGGCCCCATTTTGGAAGAGTTTAAACAGAACCGCACAAAACTTTTCGATACCTGCGTTGAAGCTTATAAAGCTGCACTAACGAAAAAAGAATTAAATCAGCCTGCCGAAACTCCTGAGTTACTAGTTACTGCTCAAGGTGGCGTGGGAACTATGGAAGAGCATGACTTTATACTTAACCATTACAATATGGATAGTGTAGGTTGGGCATCACCATTTATGTTGGTACCTGAGGTGATTAGTATTGACACCGAAACCATGAACTTGCTTGCCGAAGGGAAAGAAAAGGATTACTATTATAGTGGTTTGTCTCCGCTGGGTGTGCCGTTTAATAGTATTAAATGGGCATCGATGAGTAAACAAAGGATGCAATATGCAAAGGATGGGAAAGCTGGAAATCCTTGTACAAAGGGATATTTACGTTACAATACGGAATATACTGATAGACCGATTTGTACTTCATCACGCCAATATCAAACCAAAAAGTTAACTGAACTGGGCGCTTTGAATTTACCGGAAGCTGATTATAAAAAAGCTTACGATAAAATTATTGAACCGGAATGTTTATGTGTTGGTTTGGGCGCTTCTACTATAATGTCGAAAGATATTGAGGTTAAACCAACTGATAAAGTAACGGTTTGTCCGGGACCAAATTTGGCATATTTCTCGAAAATTTCGACTTTAAAAGAAATGGTTGACCATATTTACGGGCGAATGAATTTGCTCGATAAAGGTTATCGTCCTCATATGTTTTTAAAAGAATTGAATATGTACCTCGATATTTTTAAGGAGCGTATGGATGAATTTCAAAAGAATATGGAAGATATGAAGGAGAAACGCAACCTTGTTAAATTTCAGAAAAACCTATTTGATGGAATTAACTATTATCGCGAACTATATGCCGATAAGAAAAAGGACGTGCTCGAAGAGTTAGATAAAATGATTGGAAAGTATCCGATTTTAAATAAAGAGCTTTAAAATATAAAGGCCTCCATTTTGAAAAAAATGGAGGCTTTTTTTTGTCCTTTAATTTTTTGTAACTACTCAGGTGTATAATTGCACTTTATTAAATTGGTTATGAATACAATATGTATTTCACGCAAAGTTCGCAAAGATTCTCGCAAAACGCGCAAAGGCCTTATCCTAAGCACTTTGCGCCCTTTGCATGTCTTTGGTTTTGCGTCCTTTGCGTGAAATCTCAAATTACAAAAATCAGCTACACAGGAGTTTACAATACTTGAATAGTTACAATTTTTTAATGTTGAATAATAATTAACGAATAAAGAAGTGCATTCCAGCACCTTTGTTTATTGCTTTCTTAAATCGTTAATCGATTCTCATAATTAATTACCAATCCTGAAATAGAATTAAGAGTAGGTTATCGTTGATATCAGGCGATAAGTGATGAATATTCTTTTTTTGTGTTTCTGCAAGCACTACTTTCGTCATTCGAAATTTTGAATAATTACTATGAGAAACATACTTTTTCTTTTTGTTCTGCTTAGCCAGATTATTTTTGCTCAAACCAAACAAATGAGTCTTGAAGATGCCGTTTACGGGCGTTATACTTATTTGAATCCAACGTCGTTAAATGGACTTGCCTGGCAAAATAACGAAAGTTTTACGCAGATAATAGAAAATACGCTTCTCGCCGAATCCGTTAAAGGGGGTGATGTTACGACACTACTTTCATTAGATGAGTTAAATAAAACTACAGGCGCAGAGTTTTCCTATTTCCCAACTTATGAGTGGTTAAATGAGAACACTCTGCTAATTGTTGGCGAAAACAGATATGCAGTTATTGCTGTTGAAAGCAAACAGCTTGGTTATCAAATAGTGCTTCCGGAAGGAGCTGCGAATGGCGTGTTCAGTGAGCAAGGAAAGTTTGTGAGCTTTACCAATAAAGATGATTTGTATGTTGTGTTTTCAACGGGTGAAGTCAAACGAATTACAAATGATGGCGGAAATGGAATTGTAAATGGACAAACGGTTCATCGAAATGAGTTTGGCATTTCAGGCGGTATTTTTAATTCACCAAACGGGAATTATGTGGCTTTCTATCGTAAAGATGAATCGATGGTGAAAGATTATCCACTGGTTGATTTTATGACGCGCGAGGCTGAACATAATCCTGTTAAATATCCGATGGCAGGAATGCCTAGCCACCATGTAACGGCAGGTGTTTATTCGATTGAAACTGGCAAAACGATTTTCTTAAAAACGGGTAAGTCACTCGACCATTATTTAACCAATGTAGTTTGGTCGCCTGATGAAAAATATATTTATATGGCCGAACTTAACCGTGAGCAAAACCATATGCAATTGAATTGCTACGATATTGTTAGTGGTGAAAAAGTGAAAACTTTGTTTGAAGAAAAATCAGACAAATATGTTGAACCACTGCATCCGATACAGTTTTCGAAAGTTGATGCAAGTGAATTTTATTATTTAAGCCGTTTAGATGGATGGTTTCACGTGTATAAATACAATGTTGATGGCGAACTACTTCAGCAAATTACAAAAGGAGAGTGGGAGGTGAATTCGATTTTAGGATTCGATGAGAAAGAGAAAATTATGTTTGTTGAAGCAACGCTTGACAGCCCGCTTGAAAAACATATTTATAAGGTTGATGTAAAGTCAGGCAAAGTCGAAAAAATATCAATTGAAACAGGGATTCACTCAGGTACTTTGAGTTCAGATTCAAAATATTTATTGGATAAATGGAATGCTACAAAAAATTCGGGTAAAGTTGATTTGCTTTCGACAAAAGGTAAATTAGATCGTAATTTATTCGAGGCAGAAAATCCTTTAAAAGATTATGACTTAGGCGAAAATACTTTGGTGAAACTAAAAACCAAGGATGGCAAATTGGATCTACATGGTCGATTGATAAAACCAACTAATTTCGATCCGAATAAAAAATATCCAGTTGTAGTTTACGTTTATGGAGGACCACACTCGCAATTGGTAAACAAGGCCTGGCATAACTCGGCGCGTTGGTGGCAATATTACATGGCGTCGCAAGGTTACATTGCTTTTACGCTTGATAACCGAGGAACTAATAATCGTGGTCGCGATTTTGAAACAGCAATTCACCGGCAGTTGGGAACATTGGAAACGGAAGACCAAATGCAGGGAGTTGAGTACTTA
>JAUVDE010000283.1 GCA_030595485.1 Draconibacterium sp. | reverse complement strand
ACTCAGCAATTGGCGTAGCATCGCTTGCAATAAAATACTCTCCATCTCCTAAACCAACTACCAAAGGACTCCCTTTTCTGGCCACCACAATTTTATCATCTTCATGCTTACATAGTACCGCAATTCCGTAGGCACCAACTACTTTCGAAAGAGCCAATTGAACCGCAGCCTCCGATGTCATCTCTTTATCTTGATTATAAAAATACTCGATTAGATTTGCCAAAACCTCGGTATCAGTTTCACTATAAAATTTATAACCGTGCTCAATCAAGTCTTTTTTCAATCGAGCATAATTTTCAACAATGCCGTTATGAACAATAGAGAAAGTACCATTCATGGAAGTATGCGGGTGGGCATTTTCATCGCTTGGCACACCATGTGTAGCCCAGCGCGTATGCCCAATCCCTAAGGTTCCTGAATTATTTTTACCTGCAATAAAATTTTCTAATTCTGCAACCTTTCCTTTCTTCCTAAAGCTTTCTAGCGAGCCGTTAAATAAAGCAACACCCGCCGAATCGTACCCGCGATATTCCAGTCTTTTTAATCCATTTATTATAATCGGGAAGGCGTCTTTACTGCCAATATATCCTACTATTCCACACATATTTTTTTTTGTTTTTTTGCTATAGAGACAGGGCATGCCCTGTCTTTACTGTTGAAAAACCACCACCTTATTCATCAACTCAATAATTTCATTTCCAAGCCCTTCTTTCTTTTCCATATGCATTTTTATGGCTATCACGGTTTCATTACTTTCAAATTCACCTCTCACCTCTGTAAAATCAAGCTCTTGAGCCCCATTTTTCCCATCAACACCAAAGCCCGTTTTTTTGGTCATCGAGAATTCCTTTTTAGCATCTTCATACAAATACATATCAATGCCAAGCACACTCTCTTTCCATTTTTCAACTACCGCAATTACGTCCTCCGTCTCAAATTCCTTAATCGATTTTCCATAGAATTCCTCCAGAACATCAACTGCCCAGGTCCACTCGTAGTTATAATAGTTTTTATGCAGCATTACCAAGCCCGAATTCACTTCTTCAAGCGACGCGACACTTCCATTTTCAACTGACTCAAGCAATTGGTCTAATGCCTCAAAGGGACAAATCATTCCCGACAAATCGACCCAATGGCCCAAGCCAAACTTCGAATCGGCTTGCAAGGCTTTTCTAACCTCGCCGTTGTTTTTATAATTTCCACCTTGCAAGCGGGTAATTACCGAATTTCCCAAAAACTTCCAGATTGCCATTTCATAAAGTATGATACCACGGTCGAGCGCACGTTTATCAATCTTCATTTTATTGTAACTATAGGTAGTTGCATACTCACCCGAAGTGTTTCGAATAGCCAGTAACTTTTTGCGTCCTTTTAGCATTTTATCCACGGTGTAAGGACTCAGCAAATTAAAATTAATAAGGTCGAGCAAATTCGAATCAGTTCGCTTATCACGTTTGGGCCACTTTTGCGTATCGCGAATAGTACCAATACTTTTTAAGTTTATGCCTGGCACCAGAATACTTTCATCCTTGCTTTCAATTAAATACGAAAACGGAAAATCAGTAGTGTCGCAATGTTTGTAGTGGCGTCCCATTACTAACGAAAAAGCACCAATTCTTGAAGGCCATACCAAATAAGAATCACTGGTAGTTTTTGCACCGCGCTCCATAATCCCCTGATGAATTGGCCCCAACTTATAAAGATGATTACTTTGATTGGAACCACTACCAGCGTTTAAGAAGGAAAACATGCCGGCAATTAACAAGGTTGATTTATGATGAGTTACCGTGTAAGGTCCTGCAAAAATTGAACAAGCCTCACCATGAACTCCCTGACAATTGGCAAAAAACAATGAATTTTCGGCTGAATAATGTTTATCTAAAATACAGCCTTGCCCGATAAAACATTTCGACACCAAGGTTGCATCGGTAATTTTCGAACCAGAACTTACAATAAAGTTGTCCATAATTACCCCCTCGCCAATTAACACGGGCGCTTCCGAATTACTATTAATACTACCATCATGCAATTTTTTAGCACCATCAATAGTTGTGTATGGCCCCGTTTTTACATTTAAAATAGTATTACAATTCAGTATTTTCGAGTAGGCTCCAACTACACCTTTGTCGCTTGTAACAAACTTTGCATATTCGGCAACCATAGCTTTTAACGAGCTTACCAATTTTGGCCGATGACGATACAAAGACATCATATAAGCAACATGTGTTGACAGATAATCGTAAATAGGAATATCGCGGCCGCCACCTTCATTTATGGCTTCAACTTTTATACCATTTCCAAAAGTTGATTCACCATCAACTGCAAGGGTTGTAATATTATGAATGACAACATTTTCTTCGATTATATAATTGGCAATATAACTACGCACATTATGAATGAGCGCATTTTTACCAACTTCGCAATTATGCAACCACGTATTATAAACACCTGTTTTAAACGTAATTCCACCTACTAGTTTCACCGAACCGGTAAAACTATTTAAGCAAACATGGCCAGTAAACTTGCTGTTTTGTATCCTATCCGGAACAAAATCGTGCGATACTTTAACTAAATTCCAATCGGTGGATGAACACCCTTGATGAACCAATTGTCCAATTTCTTCATCAAATAGATTTCTGAACTGATTTTCCGTTTCTGGAGTCATAAGATTGTATTCTAATTCTGCTCAAATGTAAGGGAAATACAATTAGAGAGCACAAACCAAATACCTAACAAAAACACATCAACATATACTATAAACACAACATTATTTTATCATTATCTTTTTAATCAATAACTTAAACATTACAAATACATAACATATAAATCAATACCAACTTAACTTATATTTGAGAGATATAATTTATCAATCTATTTTTTTGCGGAATATGAAGTTTCTTACGAAGACGAACACGAGCAATTTCAACACTTTTAGGTGTAATATTTAATAAGCCTGAAATTTCTTTACTCGAAAGCCCTAAACGAACGTAACAACAAAGTTTTTGGTCTTTGGCTGAAATATTCGAATGTTTGACTTGAAGTCGGTTCAAAAATCCGGGATGAGATTTTTCAATCTGATTTTCAATCACCCCCCAGTCCAGCTGTTGAATCGAGCCGCTTCTTATTAGTCCCTCAAGTTGCTCAATTGTCGACTTTAGCTTATTATTATCGCCTTGTTTATTTTTGCGTAATAGGTTTTGAGCTTTTGTAATTAGTTCGTTTTTTTGAGAAAGTTGCAACAAAAATGACACCAATTCCCGGTCTTTTAACTCAAGCTCCGACTGTAAACGTTGTTTTGTTCTCGACTCAAACTCCTTCCCTTTTTCCAGCTCCGAAATGTGTCCCATCGCATTCTTTAACCGGGTAATATCCTGCACCGAAGCACGCACTCCTAAATACTTTCCTTGTTTATTATAAACACCTCGCACACTCATTGTGCACCAACGCAGCTGTTTGGTTCGAGTAAGAATTCGAAACTCTAAAAACTGGTTTACCAAGGATTGATTTAGAGCATTGGTTAAAAAATCAGAATACTTTTCACGGTCAATTTCATAAACCAATAATTCCTTTATTCCTGATGACGAAATTATTTGATTTGCAGTAAATCCTGTAAGGTCGTAACAAGCCGGCGAGCAATATTTAATTTCTCCTTTAGGCATAAACCATAGCTCCCAGCCAAAAGTAAAATCAGCAATTAACTGATAAAATTGATGTTGTTCTGTTTCCGTTTTATTCTGGTAATTTGCATTTTCCAATTCCAGTTTCATGTTTGAAAGCTCTAACTCCAACTCACGAATCCGGCTATTAAGCTCATCCTGATTTTTACCTACCGACATGTTTTAAAAATACAGAAAATATTGATTGAAAAATGCTTGTTAGGCTAGTACGCAGTTTTATCCTCCTTATTAAGCCATGCTTCGAAAACAGCATTTGCATCTTTGCGCATTAAATTTTCAAACGGAATGTGCCGTTTATTAAAATTCAACTCTATTTCATCGTATATAAAATGGTCGTCGAAATTAACTTCTGCGGCATCTTCTTTTGTGGCTCCAAAATACACTTTATCGGGGCGTGCCCAATAAATAGCACCTAAACACATGGGGCATGGTTCGCACGAAGTATAAATCACACAACCATCTAATTGAAAAGTATTTAAACTCTTACACGCTTCGCGAATGGCAAGCACTTCGGCATGGGCAGTTGGATCGTTTGTCGATGTTACACTATTACTCCCTTCTGCAATAATTTTATTGTCTTTAACAACCACAGCTCCAAAGGGTCCTCCGCAGTTACAGTCCATACCGTTCTGAGCTAAATTAATAGCCGCTTTCATAAAATGTTCGTGTGTATTCATGGTTTTGTGTTTTTGAAATGCAATATTAAAGTTACGGCTTTCTTTGTACTTAGGAACTGTAAACAAATAACTACTCCTTTTATACTTGTTCTTTTGTTTTTTATCTTCCTTGAAAAAATCTTTTAATAGAACCACTATTGGCAGATTTTTCAACTTGTTAAAAAACAAAATAACTACGCCTAATAGAAACATTTATTTATTTACAATTCCTTAGAAAACATCGTAGGCGGTAAAATTACTCCACTCTTAACCCAGTAACTAAAACCTTTTTCTGAAGCGAAAACCAACTTAACCCGACAATCCAAACAAAGCCATTAACTAAAATCAAACAGACAACCAAAGCTACAGTAGAAAACGAAGCATCGGAATTTATTGAAAAAAATGCAGGAAGCGTAGCAACAACAGCTGTTATAAAACCGATTAAAACACCGACCAGCAAAAGAATCAGATATTCATTCACCAAAGTTTTAAAAATAGAATTTGAAGTAAAACCAACTGCCTGCATTACTGCAATTTCGCGACGGCGTTCAAGAATGGTTCTTGCAAGGATTATAGCTAAACCAATAGTTCCCAGTATTAAACCCAAAGCG
>JAUVDE010000106.1 GCA_030595485.1 Draconibacterium sp. | reverse complement strand
ATTGGAGAGGATGAACTACTATTGGATTCCCGCAATTTTACGGCCTTAATAAATATCAATCAGGACTCAAGCGAAACCTGGACTTTATTTATGAATATTACTTTAGGAAGTACAGTGGAAGAGGGCGGTACTGCATTTCTAACTAATGGAGAAAGAAAAATACTTATCATTTCTACAAGTTCAAATAAAAGTGGTACTGATTCCCGAACGTTTCCTGCTCTGGGATACGAGTTTATAGAAAACGAACAAGCTGGTTGCGCGCTTCAATATTTTGGTGGCGGAGCATTTGGAATGAATAAGAATATTGTCTGGATTCAAAACAATCTGGATTCAGAAATGAAACTTATTCTTGCTGCAGCAATGACATCTGTTTTACAGTTAAAAAATTGAAACCGATGATAGAATTGAATAAAAAACTAATGTATTTAATATTGACAGAAATAATTGTATCATCAATTATAATTAGATTTCTTCTGTATTTTATTTCCTTAAAATTACCATTGTAGCACCGTAGCCATACTCTTTAAAAGAGGCATCCTGGTAATAATATTTTTTGAATTTTCGCTTGAGCAGATTAGAGACTTCCTGCTTTAAAACGCCCTGACCAACACCGTGGATAAATACAATTCGTTTTACATGGCTTTTAATGGCTGAGTTCATCTCCGAGTCCACTTTGTCCGTCTGTATTTCCAACATCTCGCGGTTGCTTAATCCTTCAGAGGAATCCAACAACTCGGAAATATGCAAATCAATCACCACCTCTTCCAAGGTTCTTTTTTGAAATTGTCTTTTAGGCTTTTCCTGAATTTCTTTAGCTTTTACAATCTTCTTAAAATCATCCTGAGTTAGTTTGTCCATCTCAGTTTGCAAAGGGTTGGGTGTTATTTGCAAAACCAAAGCATTTTTCCTGAAGTAAGAATTGCGCTGAAAAGTAGATTCTTTGTAAAACTTCACAGGATTTACTTTGAACTTTTTAACCACCGGCTGATTCCATTCGCTTTCTGAGTTCTTAAAATAGATTAACTGAAAACCAAAGTCGGGTAATTCGCTTAAGTTTTCTTGAACCAAAGAATCTATTTTTGTTCTCGAATTCGATTTTATAGTGCCCTGTTTAATAGCCTCAACACTCTCGGGTTTAATGTGTGCGTACGAATAAAGTACAGTGTAATTACTATCGTTTACCACATACATTTCAATTTCGCCAGTCAAAGGTTTTTTCGAATCTTTGGGTACAAAACAGAAATAAAAATCGGGCGAGTTTTTGCCGTTAATAATTTCTCCATCCGGTTCCAGAAACTTTGGCTCGGGAATCGTTTCTGTTTCCACCGGGGCTGTGATGGTTTTTGAGCTTCCTGGGTTTAATTCAGGTGCATCAATATTTATTAGCTGATTAATTAAGCACGGCACTTCAAAACCATCTTCACCTTCAACATTAACAGTAGTTTTATTGATAAAACCAGTTACTACTCCGCCACCAATATCGTTCAAAAATTTTACCTTATCACCTACTTTAATCATCTTGTGTAATTTTGGGCAAAAGTAGTATTTTAAATTCCTTTGAGAAACTTTGTGTAAAAGCTATTTCACAAAGAAACACAAAGACTGCACAAAGTAAAATTGCATATATTTGCAGCTACTTAAAAACAGACAAAACTTGAGTTCACACAAAGACATAAAAATCAGCGATTTTACCTACGATTTACCCGACGTACGAATCGCTAAATATCCATTAACGGAAAGAGATAAATCGAAATTATTAACCTGGAAGGCCGGAGAAATTAGTGAAGATATATTTAGTAATTGTGCTACATATCTTCCTGTAAATGCACAATTGGTTTTTAACAATACCCGTGTAATTCATGCCCGTATGTTTTTCAGAAAAGAAACCGGGGCAAAAATCGAGATATTTTGTTTGGAGCCCATTCAGCCAGTCGATTACCAAATTTCTTTTCAGGAGACACAAAAAGTGAGTTGGAAATGTATGGTTGGCAATTCGAAAAAATGGAAAGAGGGTATTTTAAAAAATGAGTTCGAAATTAACGGAAAACCGGTGGTTCTTTCTGCAGAAAAAAAAGGGCAAAGTGGCAACTCCTTTCAAATAGAATTTTCGTGGACGGGTGGCAACCATTTTTCGGAAATAATTGAGCACATTGGGCAATTACCAATTCCGCCATATTTGAACCGCGATACAGAAGAAGCTGACGAAGAAACTTACCAAACGGTTTATGCTAAAATAGATGGTTCGGTGGCGGCTCCAACAGCAGGTTTGCATTTTACCGATGATGTAATTGCGAGGCTTGCTGCAAAAAATATCACATCAAAAGAACTTACGCTTCATGTGGGAGCAGGCACTTTTCAGCCTGTTAAATCGGAAACCATAGAGGGGCACACCATGCACCACGAAAAGGTTATTATTCCGAAAAGTATTATCGAAGGTTTTATCCAGAATCCGGAAAATATAATTGCGGTGGGAACCACTTCGGTTCGCTCGCTCGAGAGTTTATACTGGCTAGGTTTACAACTTGAAACACAAGCTCCTTCAGAAAATAATTTTGAAGTAAAGCAATGGGACCCTTACGGAAATGAAGCACGAATTAGCACACAAAAAGCACTTCAAAACATTGTCAATTTTTTAGAAAAGGTTAAACAAAATGAAGTTCATTTTTCAACTCAAATTATTATTTTGCCGGGCTATAATTTTAAGCTAATTGGCGGAATGTTTACTAATTTTCATCAGCCACAGAGTACGCTTTTACTTCTGATAAGTGCTTTATTAGGCAACGATTGGCACAAAGTGTACGACTATGCATTGGCTAACAATTTTCGCTTTTTAAGTTACGGAGATAGCAATTTATACCTGAAATAATTATCTTTTCAAAATGAAATTAAAACTAAACTTATTCTTATTCTTGCTACTATTTGTAGCCCAATTAGCCAATTCGCAAACTAATATTTCGTGGTGGAATCCAGCACAAAACGAGTTTAATGTAATCGATGGACAGGCTTGGTCGGACGAAGTAAAATCAGATTACGACAGACTTCCGTCAAGAGCTGAAGACAAAGTTCGAAAAGCGGTATGGAACCTTTCGCAAAACTCAGCAGGCATAAAAATTCGCTTTCGTACAAATAGTAATAAAATACATGTTCGATATAAAGTAAGCAACGGAATGGCAATGTCTCATATGCCAGCAACCGGAGTAAGCGGAGTAGATTTATATGCAAAAAAAAGCGATGGACATTGGCTTTGGTGTCGGGGAAGATTTGCATTTGGCGATTCGGTCACCTACAATTTCAACAACATTACACCAAACGACAACTACCACAAACTTGGGCGCGAGTATCACTTGTATTTGCCTTTGTACAATTCGGTAGAATGGCTGGAAATTGGCACCGAAGAAGGAGTATTGTTTGAACCTATTCCAGTGAGAAAAGAAAAGCCCATCATTGTTTATGGAACTTCAATTGCACAAGGTGCTTGCGCTTCGCGCCCAGGAATGGCTTGGACAAACATTCTGGAAAGAAAAATGGACAGACCAACCATTAATTTAGGATTCTCGGGAAATGGGAGATTGGAACCGGAGATGATTAATTTAATAGCTGAAATTGAAGCAAAAGTTTACATTCTCGATTGTCTGCCGAATCTATCTTTGGGTAAAACTTACTCGGAAGAAGAGGTACATAAACGAATTCTGAACTCGGTTAACACACTTCGGGAAAATTCGAAAACTCCAATTTTATTGGTAGAACATGCCGGTTATGGTGAAACTTCGTCAAACAACGACTTGCTAAAAAATAACAACCGCTTAAATCAAGTAATGGCAACGGCTTTTGCGGAGCTAAAATCGCAAGGAACAAGCAACCTTTATCTGCTTGCAAAAAAAGACCTTGGCTTAAATTTCGAAGATTTTGTTGATGGCACCCACCCAACTGATTTGGGAATGGAACGGTATGCTTTGGCTTACGAGAAAAAACTCCGCACCATTTTGAACGAACCTACCGGAGAACTTTCGACCACCCAGCCAATTACACAAGCACGTGAACCCGGAATGTATAACTGGGAACAACGTCACAATGAATTGCTAGAACTCAACAAAAGCAACCCACCTAAAATCTGCTTTTTCGGGAACTCAATTACGCATTATTGGGGAGGTGAGCCGGAAGCAAAACTAAAAAATGGAAGTGATTCATGGGATAAGTATTTGGGCGATTTAAACGTACAAAATTTCGGTTTTGGTTGGGACCGTGTTGAAAATGTATTGTGGAGAATTTACCACGATGAATTGGATGGATTTTCTGCCGAACAAGTTGTTTTTATGCTGGGCACAAACAACTTGCATTTAAATACCGATGAAGAAATAATCGCCGGATTAGAACTTGTAATTCAAGCTGTTAAAAATCGTCAGCCTCATACAAGAATTCTCTTCATTGGAATTTATCCACGAAGAAATAACGAAGAACGAGTTGCCAGCTTAAATCTTCAAATTGCACAACTGGCTGGCATGCAAAATGTCGACTTTACTGATATTGGAAATGTTCTTTTAAACAATGATGGAAAAATTGATGAGTCGCTTTTTAAAGATGGATTACACCCGAACTCAAAAGGATATTCAAAATTAGCTCCTGAAATCAGAACCCAACTAACAAAATAACAAACCAATAAAAACTAAACCATGAACTTAAAAACTACGCTTGTGCTGGTGATTCTAGTAATTGTCGCATTTTCAAAAATCAGCTTTGGGCAAAATAACAAGCATCCCAATGTTGTAATTATTATTACCGATGATCAAGGTTACGGAGACTTGGGTGTCACCGGGAATCCACATGTAAAAACACCGGTAATTGATAAATTCGCAAACGAAAATATTCGTTTCAATAAGTTTTATGTTTCGCCGGTTTGTGCGCCAACACGTTCGAGTTTAATGACAGGTAGGTATTCGCTTCGAACTGGAGTTCGAGACACTTACAACGGTGGTGCAACCATGGCAAGCAACGAAGTTACCATTGCCGAAATGTTAAAACAAGCAAACTACAAATCGGGTATTTTTGGGAAATGGCATCTGGGCGATAATTACCCGTCTCGTCCAAACGATCAAGGTTTTGATGAATCGCTAATTCATTTGGCAGGAGGAATGGGACAAGTTGGCGACTTTACTACTTATTTCAAATTCGATAAAAGCTATTTCGATCCGGTGCTTTGGCACAACGGGGAAACTGAAGCTTACGAAGGATATTGTTCTGATATTTTTGCTGATGAAGCCGTACAGTTTATTGAAAACAACAAGGATAATCCATTTTTCTGTTACCTGTCGTTTAATGCGCCACATACGCCATTACAGGTTCCCAATAAGTACTACGAAATGTACAAAGACATTGACCCAACTTCGGGATTTGAGAAAGATGATAGACCTTTTCCAAACATGAGCGAAAAGGACAAAGAGGCCGCCCGGAAAGTTTATGCGATGGTAACTAACATTGATGATAATGTTGGGAAATTGCTCAGTAAATTAGACGAACTGAAAATCGCGGATAATACTTTGGTGGTTTTTATGACCGATAATGGACCGCAGCAACGACGTTATGTGGCGGGTATGCGGGGAACAAAAGGTACTGTTTATCGAGGTGGAGTTCGGGTTCCTTTTTTTATGAAAATGCCCAATTCCGTAAATCAAAATAAATCGATTGAAACGACCGCTGCTCACATCGATATTCTTCCTACGTTGGCTGATATCTGTAATGTAGATTTACCTGAAGCCAAAAAGATTGACGGCAAAAGTCTGGTGCCGCTTATTCAGGATAAAAAGGTGGATTGGGCAGATCGTTCGTTGTTTTTTTACTGGACCCGCCGCTATCCGGAATTGTATTACAGTATGGCTGTGCAAAAGGGAAAACATAAATTGGTTGGCTACACCGATTATAATGCAGAAATAGCCGATTTTGAGTTCTTTGACATTGACAAAGATGGTTTTGAGCAGAACAATATTGTTGAGAATAATAATGCTGTAGCCAACGACTTAAAAGCCGAACTCGATCGTTATTATGCTGAACTTATAAACTCGGAAAACTTAAAAAATCCGCAACCTATTATTGTTGGAAACAAGAATGAAAATCCAATAATTCTGAATCGAAATGATGCCGGTGGCTCGCGCGGAATTTGGGCTCAGGAAGAGATTTACGGAAAGTGGGATGTAAGTATTGCCGAAGGAGTTTACAACGTGAAATTTAAGTTTGTAAAACCAATTCAATCTGCTGGTCGTATGTATTTAGAAACGGGAGCAATTATAAATCAGACTAAAAATACTGAGGTAAATACTGATATTCTAGAGATGAAAAACATTCATCTTACTAAAATGGATTGCGACTTAATTCCTTTCTACGCCACAAAAGGTAAGAATATATTTCCGTTTTGGGTTGAGTTGGAAAAACTTGATTAAACGATTAACGTTTTTTTAAAAAATTCACTATTGTAGGGTAAACTTGCAAATATTGAAATAGATTGCACTCCATCAGTTGACGGATCGTAAAGACTGCTATTCTGGGGTATGATGAGACGATGACAGAGATACTGAAACAAGTTCAGCATGACGACTAAACCTGTGCGAAAGTTAGTTAAGGACGTCACCCTGAACTTGTTTCAGGGTCTGAACGAATAATCTGACGTTGTTAGCAAAACGAAGTAATCTCTAATTTTTACCCGACAACAATTATAAAAATTATATTTGTTCAATAAAAACCGATTTATGCAAACAATAACAGCTCTAAATTTCACCTCCCTTATTTCAAACTCAGTCGAAAAATTTGGCAATAATAATGCATTGGGTTTTTTCGATGAAGGTTATATTACCTATGCCGAAATGGGGCGTCAAATATCTGCTGTTCAGGCTTTTTTAAGTGCGCTTGGAATAATACAAGGTGACAAAGTAATTATTTATAGTCAGAATATGCCCAATTGGGGAGTAGTGTATTTTGCTTTGCAATGCTCAGGTATTGTTGTCGTTCCGGTTCTTCCCGATTTTAGTTCGGTGGAACTTGAAAATGTAGTTAAGCATTCCGAATCGAAAGCTATGTTTATATCAGAAAGCCTTCGTTATAAACTGGAAAAAACCGATACCGAATCACTTAATACAATAATTCAAATTGATAATTTTCAGGTTCTGACACCTGAAAAGCAAAATATCACTTTCGATAAAAATGCACAAAGCGAAACTGCTTATATTCCTGAAGAAGACGAAATGTCAATTTTATTATATACTTCAGGAACAACAGGGAATTCGAAGGGTGTAATGCTTTCGCAAAAAAATGTAATAACAAATGCCATTCAATCGGGTGAAGTGCAAGAGATAGAAGAAGGATTTAAATTTTTATCGGTTTTACCACTGTCGCATACCTACGAAAACACCATTGGTTTTATACTTCCGATTTTAAAAGGAGCCAGCGTTACTTACTTGCGCAAACCACCAACAGCAAGTATTTTGCTCCCGGCAATGAAAAGCTTACGTCCCGATTTAATGCTAACCGTACCTTTAATAATTGAAAAGGTATACAAAAACAGTATTCTTCCTACCATTAAAAAGAAAGCGTTTACCCGCATTTTGCACAGCTTTAAACCAACCCGAAAACTGGTTCATAAAATTGCAGGAAAAAAACTGTATGAAACCTTTGGTGGTAATCTGAAATTTTTTGGAATTGGAGGTGCAAAACTGGATGCTACTGTTGAGCGGTTTTTACGTGATGGGAAATTTCCCTATGCGATTGGTTATGGACTTACCGAAACAGCGCCTTTAATTGCCGGCTCAAATCCTTCGCAAACCAGATACCAGGCTGTTGGTCCGAAAGTAGTGGATTGTGAACTTATTATTAACGACCCAAATGCAACAACCGGGGAAGGCGAAATTTGGGCAAAAGGACCCAATGTAATGTTGGGCTACTATAAAAACGAAGAAGAAACCAATAAGGTGCTTACAAAAGATGGATGGTTTAAAACCGGTGATTTGGGCGTTTTCGATAAGGATGGCTGGTTAAGCCATAAAGGGCGTTTAAAAAATATGATTGTTGGCGCAAGTGGTGAAAATATTTACCCCGAAGAAATTGAATCAATCATTAATAACTTTGAGTATGTTGTTGAATCGTTGGTAGTTGAAAAGAAAGGTAAGCTGGTGGCAATGGTGCATTTTAACCGCGAAGAATTAGAGCAAAAGGTTAAAGAAATGCGCACCGAGATTGGTGATAAAATGGATGAATTGTCGCAAATTGTAGATGAAAAGATTGAAGAACTCACACTCGAACTAAAACATCAGTTAAATACGCAGGTAAGTAAATTTTCAAAGGTTCAACAGTTTATTTCGCACCCAACACCTTTTATAAAAACAGCTACGCAAAAAATTAAACGATACTTGTATCATTAAATTTAAATTTCGAACACTTACGATTTCACATAAAAATGCCTGTAAATAATTTAAATTAGTATTTTAGGGGACTAAATTTGAATAAAACAGAATATTATGACTGATTATTTTAAGCAATATCCTAACAAAGACGGATTTTATAAAGAATATGGTGGTTCGTTTATACCACCCGATTTACAAGAAGAAATGAATAGAATTACTGCTGCTTATCATTCAATAAGTAAGTCGCACAATTTTATTTCTGAACTTCGTAGTATTCGTAAACACTTTCAGGGACGACCAACTCCGGTTTATTTCTGCGAAAACTTATCGGCAAAATACGGGGGGCGAATTTACCTAAAACGTGAAGATTTAAATCACTCGGGAGCACATAAATTAAACCATTGTATGGGTGAAGCTTTGTTGGCAAAGCATTTGGGCAAAAAACGTTTAATTGCTGAAACCGGTGCCGGACAACACGGTGTAGCTTTGGCAACGGCAGCTGCTTATTTTGGTTTGGAATGCGAAATTCACATGGGTGAAGTCGACATTGTAAAAGAACACCCGAACGTGGTGCGCATGAAAATTTTAGGTGCTACAGTTGTACCTGTTTCACATGGCTTAAAAACATTAAAAGAAGCTGTTGATTCAGCTTTCCAATCGTATTTAAATGATCCTATCACTACCATTTATTGTATTGGTTCGGTGGTAGGGCCACATCCTTTTCCGATGATGGTGCGTGATTTTCAACGTGTGGTTGGAATAGAAGCACACGATCAGTTTAATGAAATGACAGGTGAAAATCCTGACCATGTTGTAGCATGCGTTGGTGGAGGTAGCAATGCCATGGGAATTTTCTCGGGCTTTTTAGACAACGAAGATATTACCTTGCATGGTGTTGAACCTGGCGGAACCGGTACAAAAATGGGTGACCACGCTAGCACAATAACTTTTGGTAAGCCAGGTATAATTCATGGTTTTAAATGTTATTTGTTACAAGATGAAAAAGGGGAACCTGCTCCGGTACACTCGGT
>JAUVDE010000322.1 GCA_030595485.1 Draconibacterium sp. | reverse complement strand
ACTACACCTCACGGAAGAGATGTAGAACTGAATGGTTACCCCATGAAAATAACAAATTTGATTGCTCAACTTCCGGGAACATCGTATGTTACACGTCAGGCTGCACACACCGCGCCACTTGCCCGTAAATTAAAACGTTCGCTAAAAAAAGCTATTCAAAATGTATTGGATAAAAAAGGAACTTCATTTGTCGAGGTAGTTTCTTCGTGCAACTCGGGATGGAAAATGAACCCTGTGGCAGCTAATAAATGGATTGATACAAACATGATTCCTTACTACCCACTTGGCGATTTAAAAGACAGTGTTAAAGGTGAACATTCGGAAAATTAAAACTTGAAGTTATGACAGAAGAAATGATAATTGCCGGATTTGGTGGACAAGGAGTACTTTCGATGGGTAAAATTTTAGCTTACTCGGGTATTATGGAAGACAAAGAAGTAACCTGGTTTCCTTCGTATGGACCCGAAATGCGTGGCGGAACGGCTAACGTAACTGTTATTATTAGCGATACACGAATTAGTTCTCCTATTTTGCAAGAATTCGATACGGCCATTATTTTGAATCAACAAAGTATGGATAAATTCGAAAGTTCGGTAAAACAAGGAGGGACTTTATTATACGATCCTAACGGAGTAATTAATCCACCCACACGCGACGATATAAATATTTTTAAAGTTGAAGGAACAAAAGCGGCTATTGAAATGGGGAACCCCAAAGTATTCAACATGATTATTTTTGGTAGCTACTTAAAAGTACGCCCAATTCTTTCACTAGATAACGTAGAACGTGGCCTGGAAAAATCATTACCAGAACGTTACCACAAATTAATTCCGCTTAACCTCGAAGCTATTCGTAAAGGCCAGGAAATTGTGGAAGATGTACAATTGGTTTAAGGGCTGGTCATCTCCTGACTCTAAGTTCAGGTGATGGCTATATGCTACGAATCATCTAATCAAACTATATTAAAAGCCTCTTATTCGTCTCGGATAAGGGGCTTTTAATTTATTGCAAGTTCCGAAATTGTTTACGATACTGGCTGGGAGTTAGCTTGGTTTGCTTTTTAAATTGTTTGTTAAAATGGCTGAGGTTATTAAATCCACTGTCAAAACTTACATCCACTACACTATGGTCTTCATCCATAAGTAAGTTACAGGCATAGTCCACTTTAATTTTGTTGAGGTATTCAAAAATAGTGCATCCCATTTCAGCTTTAAAAAGCCTGCAAAGCGAGCCTTTTGCTAAACTTACCAGTTCAGCCAGTTTTTCAAGGTCTATTTCTTCTTTATAATTATTCATTAAATATTCATGAATCATCGCAATACGTTTACTACTTGTAGTAAAACGTTTCTTTAAATATTCCTCGGAAGTCAACAGCTCAACAGATTCACTTTTGCCAATAATGTCCATTATATTATAAAAGTTTATCACACGCTCGAAATGTTTCATGTACGGAAGTTGCAACATTATTCGACTAACCTCATTTAAGGTATCACCTACAATCTTCATTCCGCGTTCAGCCAGCCTGAGTGCTCGCTTAACATTCTCAAACTCGGGTAATGCCAATAGTTCCGAGGGAAGTACATCATCAGCAAATTGCAAGTAAACGGTTTCCAGTGTTCTGCCCGAGGGAGTACTTGTATCTTTATCTGCAATCCAAACATGTGGTAGTTTTTTGCCAATAAAGATTAAATCGCCCGGATGAAATTCTTCAATCGAATCTGCAACAATGCGTTTGCCCGAACCCTCAGTAATAAAGCTAATCTCGTATTTGTTGTGATAATGCCAGGTGCTTTTTTCCAGATTATCCTGAAAAATACCAATGTAAAATGAGGACCCTTTTTCAAGAACAATATTTTCTAACGAAGCTATCATAGTTCAAAATTTACACTAAATGTATTAAATGTGAATATAGCATTGTAATTGGTAAATATAGTTGTTGTTGTGGTAAGTTGATACTTCTATTTTTACATCATTAACCAGTAACAAGAAAAATATAACTTAAATAATTACAACATGAACGAACTTATTGAAAAATTACATGAATGCGTGGAGTTTGGCAAAGTAGACCAAAAATCGCCTTACCCACCTCAGCTAAAAGGACAGGATGGTTCGTTGGAAATTACTAAAGCAGCAATTGAAGCAGGAATTCCAGCGCAGAAGATATTAGACGATGCTTTGGTACCTGCCATGGAAAAAGTTGGGACTAAATTTTCGGAGAACAAAATATTTGTACCACAAATGTTAATGTCGGCGAAAGCTATGGGAGCTTCTATGGTACAACTAAAACCATTTTTCGCGTCGGGTGCTATAAAAGCCAAAGGAACTTTTATAATTGGAACCGTAAAAGGCGATTTACATGACATAGGTAAAAACCTGGTTTCAATGATGATTGAGGGTGCTGGATGGACCGTAATTGATTTAGGAGTTGATGTTGGTTCCGATAAATTTATTGCAGCCTTAAATGAAAATCCCGATGCAGTTGTTGGTTTATCGGCTTTGCTTACAACTACAATGGTGAGCATGGAAGAAATTGTGGATAGTATTAAAAAAGAAATTCCGGCAGCAAAAGTACTTATTGGCGGAGCACCGGTTACCGATGATTTTTGTGTGAAAATTGGTGCTGATTTTTATGCACCCGACCCACAAAAAGCTGTTGAATATTTAAACAATCAAGCGTCGTAAGTTTTTAGCTTTCTCTTATTAACAACATTCTTTTTGACAAATACGATTGCCTGAAATCAGGTAAAATAGGAATGGTTTGCTCCAGAAATTATGAGCTAATTATCACAGAAATAAAAAAATAAACAAAATGAAATATAAAAGTTTAGTAATAACAAATCCGGCAGATTTGATGTTTGGGAAAGCACCAAATCCGGTTAAAACGCGTCGTGGATTAGAGATTGGTGGAGGACAAGTATATTCCGAGTTGAATTTTACTTTACCAACCATGAGTATTAACAGCAGCACATTGAACCGTGTAAATCAACATTACCGTGAGATTGCGGAAGGAGCTTTGGAGAGA
This sequence comes from Draconibacterium sp., assembly GCA_030595485.1. Classification (GTDB taxonomy): domain Bacteria; phylum Bacteroidota; class Bacteroidia; order Bacteroidales; family Prolixibacteraceae; genus Draconibacterium. The sequence goes on along the minus strand of JAUVDE010000322.1, from coordinate 1,356 downwards.
GCTGTTGACCTAAACTCGAAGGGTGTTGTTCTTGAATTTGAGGCTTTGCTGGAAATGACCAAAACACCATCAATTGGAATTGAGCTGGTGAAAATTATGAATGAGGTTTGCGAGAACTATTATCAAAAATACGATTTGAAATCGGAGATTCGTTTAACTCCAAATGATTTACGCGAATTTGAACGTCCTGCGAAACAGCGTACTTCGGCTTACTTGGAACCAATGATGGAACTTTTTGAGCAAGGCATGTTAGCAGGTGGCGACCTTTTATCGATTGAAAGTACAGGTGGAAAAGAGGTTTCGGACGATGCATTAATGATGTGCGATATTAAAACTACCATGTTTGCTTTATCGGTGTTAGGAGTACGCGATATGCAGTTTTTATGGGGCAAAATTACTGACCTTGCTGATAAACATGGAAAAATAGCAGCTGGCGATTCAGCCTGTGGTTTTGCAAATACTGCAATGGTTTTAGCCGAGAAAAAATATATTCCCAAAGTATTTGCCACACTGGTTCGTGTAATCTCAGTAGTTCGCTCAATTGTTGCAATGGAAGAAGGTGCCATTGGACCCGATAAAGATTGTGGTTACGAAGGACCTTTTCTAAAAGCTATTACCGGAATTCCAATTTCAATGGAAGGAAAAACTGCGGCTTGTGCACATTTTAGTCCAATCGGGAATATTGCATCTGCCTGTGCCGATTTATGGAGCAACGAATCAGTTCAAAATATTAAACTTTTATCGGGAATGGCGCCAACTGCCTACCTCGAACAATTGGAATATGATGCCCGCTTAATGAATGAAGCCTTACGTGCCGGTGATATGCACAGCCACGTTTTGCAGCAGCTTTTGGTGAGTTCGGATATTTACACCGACCCACAAGCATTGGTTCTTGCTCCCGAGAATGTTATTCGAATTTCAAAAGCATTAATAAAAGGCGACTCGTATGTTGCCAATGCAAAAAATGGAGCGTTAGAAGCTCTCGACATTATTGATGAAGCACTTGCCGAAGGTAAAATGCAGTTAAGTGAAATGGAAACTACTTATCTGCCCATATTGCGCGAAGATTTAAATTCGATACCGGATGACGAAAGCCAGTTTGTGGAAATGATGCTTCCAATGCTGGATCAAAGCAAATTTATTCTTTCAGAATACGGATTATAAAACATGGGAGCAACACTTTGAATAGTTATACTTAACAAGTGAAGCTCCCTGTTTTGTTTAATACCAAAACATATCAAAATGAGCGATATAAATTGTTTCTTTTTCCCTTCTTCTTCATTGAAAAATGGTTTCGTCCGTCAGCTGACGGATGAAAAGATTTTTCGCTTCGAACAATAAAAAAATAATTCAATT
>JAUVDE010000417.1 GCA_030595485.1 Draconibacterium sp. | reverse complement strand
TTAAATAGAGGTTTATCTCGTTTCGAGTTAGAAGATTATGCTTCGGCTTTGCGTGATTACGACCAGAGTATAAAATTTGATCCAAAGAATGCATTGGCTTTTAACAATCGAGGAATTGTAAAACATAAACTGGAAGATTATAACAGTGCAATTATGGATTACGACATGGCCATTCGATTAAACCCGGAAATGGCCAGTGCTTATTTTAACCGTGCTATGGCTCGCGAAATTTTAGGAAGACAGGGTTACGAAGCCGATTATAAAATTGCAGCAAAGTTGAATCCTCAATTTGATTTGGATGCAAGAAGATTAGACTCCGAGAAACTGGTCTACCAACAACATCAACAAAAAAACCAGCAGAAAAACAAAAACCAGAATAATCAACAAGCTCAAAATAACAAGCAGCAGCAAACTCAAAACACAGGTTCAACAGTTGCTACCACCACACCTCAAACAGGAGCTAAGAAAGGTCAACTTACCGACGAAGAATTGCTCAGAAAACAAGAAGAGGACAAAAAGAAAGAATTGGAAGAATCCAAACGAAGAAGAAAAAACCGGATGAACCTTGCGGTTGAAGACACACGTGATTTGCCCGAGGAAGAAGAGGTTGACGATGGCCGAATTCAAAATAAAAATATTGTAATTGATTTACAACCGCTTTTCTTAATTGCTGCTTTTGAGAAAAATGCAGTGGATTACGACCGTTTTCAATACTACAACGTGGTAATTGACGACCTAAATGCAAAAAATAATTATGACCCTTTATTGTCGATTTCCAACAAACCAATTACGACTTACCAATCGGTTTTCGAGAATTTTATTCTGTTTTTTAACGAAAAAATTGCCATTCAGGATAATGCACACAATCATTTAAACCGTGGAATATTTTATAATTTAACGGGGGATTACAGCAATGCCTTAATCGACCTGAACAAAGCCATTGAAATGGATGAGAAATCGTCGATAGCCTTTTTCACCCGCGCCAATAGCTATTATAAAATGCGTGAACAAATGGAATTGCTTTCAGGCCAACAAGCCAATGTTTCGATTACCATGCTTGAACAAAACAATAGCATTGATATAAATAACAAACCATCGCTTGTCGATTATCAGGATATATTAGATGATTACTCGGTAACTTTATTTTTAAATCCTGAGTTCTTTTTTGGCTATTACAACCGTGCTTATATAAAACTTCGTTTGGGTGAGTACAGAAGTGCCGTTGAAGACCTGAACCATGCCATTGAGCTGGAACCTGAATTTGCCGAAGCCTATTTTAATCGGGGACTAACCAGAATATTTCTCGACGACGTAGAAGGTGGCGCTTTGGATTTAAGCCGGGCCGGAGAATTAGGAATTACTGGCGCCTATAATATTATTAAAAGGTATTGTAATTAGGATACAAAAGAGATTGAAAAGATTGAGTTCAATTGAGTTAGATTGCAAGACTAGGATAAGCAAGCAAAACGCTAAACTTTGAACGCTGAACCCTAAACTTTGAACTAAAAAATATGAATCAACCATTAGCAGAACGACTTCGCCCCAAAACTCTCGATGATTATATTGGGCAGGAACACCTTGTGGGTAAAAACGCCGTTTTGCGTAAGATGATTGAATCAGGGAATATTTCTTCGTTGATTTTGTGGGGACCTCCGGGAGTTGGAAAAACAACACTGGCACGAATTATTGCCAATACTTTAGATCGTCCATTTTTTAGCTTGAGTGCCATTAACTCAGGAGTTAAGGATATTCGCGATGTGATTGAAAAAGCTAACAAACAACAATTTTTCAGCCGACCAAACCCAATCCTTTTTATCGATGAGATTCATCGCTTTAGTAAATCACAGCAGGATTCGTTGCTTGGCGCGGTAGAAGATGGAACCATAACTTTAATTGGGGCAACTACCGAAAATCCTTCATTTGAAGTGATTTCGCCATTACTCTCGCGTTGCCAGGTGTACATTTTACAACACCTCGACAAAGCTGCTTTACTGAAAATTATTAAGCTGGCTGTAAAAAAGGATACGCTACTTAAAGACAAGAAAATTACGCTGCGCGAAGACAATGCCATTTTACGTTTTTCGGGTGGCGATGCACGCAAACTGCTTAATGTATTGGAACTGGTTGTGATTGGCGAAGACAAAGACAATGTGGTAATTACCAATAAAAAGGTAACCGACCGCTTGCAAAAGAATCTGGCCATCTACGATAAAAAAGGCGAAATGCATTACGATATTATTTCGGCTTTTATAAAAAGTATTCGTGGTAGCGATCCCGATGCTGCAGTTTACTGGCTGGCACGAATGATTGAAGGTGGTGAAGATGTAAAGTTTATTGCTCGACGTTTATTGATTTTAGCTGCTGAGGATGTAGGATTAGCTAATCCCAATGCTCTTTTGTTGGCACAAAGCACCTTCGATGCAGTGTATAAAATTGGTTATCCCGAAGCCCGAATTATTCTATCGGAATGTGTTATATATTTGGCCACTTCGCCCAAGAGTAACTCGGCTTATGCTGCCATAAACGATGCCATCGCCTTGGTAAAACAAACCGGCGATTTACCTGTTCCTTTACACATTCGAAATGCACCTACCAAACTAATGAAAGAAATTGGTTACGGTAAAGACTACAAGTATTCGCATTCGTACGAAGGCAACTTTGCCAAACAGGATTTCCTTCCTAAAGAAATTGTTGACCAGCGTATTTATCATCCACAGCAGAACCCAACAGAAATCAAAATTCTGGAGCGCTTAAAAAAATGGTGGGGTAAGCGGTTTTAGTTTTTAAAGATTAGTATGCATGAGATCCCTCGACTGTTGCTCGGGATCAATTCGGCTAAAAGATTTTGAAATCAAAATCTCAGTCTCATTGATTTAGAACTATTCTAACCGTCTTAGAATGGGTTTTATGTTGGCTTTATGCTAATTTTCGGGAAACACGAATTACATAAAATGTAGTTTTATGAAGATTTCCCACCTTGTACTAAGCATCAGCCCTATTCTTATAATATTTTTATTGATGGCTTTTGTTTCGCCAAACCAACCACAAAACGAAACCAAGCAAACACAACTAGCTCAGTTATCTCCCAATGAATTTCCTGCATATGAAACAGGGTGTTTAGCATCCAATTGTCATGCGGGACTTGCTCCCATTCGCGAGCACGATTCAGAAATGGCACAAGCCATTTATAAAAAGGGATTAGCTCAAAACGATCCCAATGGTTGTGTAGTTTGTCATAAAGGAAATGCCACGACCAATAATA
>JAUVDE010000161.1 GCA_030595485.1 Draconibacterium sp. | reverse complement strand
GTACTTCTCTTCTGAGAAGGAAATTTGTGAACTGTTCGGGTTGCACTTCAGAAAAATTGAATTAGAAATCATACAAATAGAAGGTAAGCCCAAAACTCACCTTGCAGTTTATGCTTTAATGAAAAAAGAAATATAGTTTTTTGCAGTGTTTATATGGTAAATCTGTTTGTCTGCTATTATTAGCTCACGGCAGTTAAGAGAAGTTTATTTATTGGGCTATAATCATTCCTTTTAATGACCAAAGAATAGACAGTACATCCTTCTTGGTTTCTTCATCGATAGAATGTTTGTCGAGTGCCATAAAAATATCGTCTACCACATGCATGTATTCGCCCGGGCTAATGTTCATTCCTTCATGAGCTTCGGGCATTTCTCTACCTTCATAGTTTGCCGGTCCACCGCTACCAGCGCTAAAAAAGTCGACAGTGTGTTGTTTTACCGTTGCTAGTTGTTCGGGTAGGTTCTTGTAGGGCAGAAAACGTGCACTCACTGCTGGGTTCTTCATGTGATTTTCAACAGCATCATCGACAATACCGGTGATGCCTTCTTTTCCACCCAGGCGTTCAAATAGTGTTTTGCTCATTTTTTGTGTGTTTTAAAGTGAAGCTGTTTATAAAGTTCTTGTCGTAAATTGTTGTTTGTTTTTGGGTTAACACTAATGCTGTATACAAATTTACATCAAGAGTTGAAGTTGTAACTAATCCATTTTATTCAAAAAATGGTAAAAATAGACCAAAAGGTTTTTTATTTATCTTCCGTGTAAAATGAAAAAGGGCTTAAAAAAACAACCCGGGAAACTCCCGGGTTGCATATTTATCATGTTCTATATACATTATTATCTGGTTGCCAAAAGTTGCTCTAACTCTTTATATGCATCTGTGTTTCGAATACTTTCAGTTAAAAGATCTGACTTGACTTCATTTTCATCTATTTCTTTAATTCGGTCAACATAAGCAGTAGCTGATTCTGTATGTCCTAATTCCATTTCGCATAGAGCCAACATTAATAGAATTCCCTGGTCGTAAGGTCTGTATCGCATGGCTTCTTCAAACTGATTAAGGGCTTTCTTGGCTTTCTGATGTACGAATAACTTTGTGGCACCTTTAGTAAAATATCCTCTTGCAATGGATGTGAAATCACGATCATTGGCGTTCGATTTCGAATAGCCTACTTTAACCTGAACCGCTATTTCTTTTTCCATATTAACTGGTATGCCATTGTTTTTGCCCGGTATCCACATGTGGTCGGTATTTTCTAATATGCTTATAATTTCCTTGTCGATGGCTAACGAAACACTGTTAACAACTTTAAAATTAGATAATTTCCCGTTGGTGTTTATTGTAAATTGTACTACTTCGGTCCCTTCTTGTAATCTATTTCCTTCGGGATAAACAAAGTTTTGTGCAATGAAGGTTTTTATAGACTCTTCACCGTTTGCTAATGATATCTTTTGCGAAGTAAATTTTGGCGGAACAACTTCAACTTCTTCTAAAGCAAAGGGAGGTACATTTTGTGCAGTTACAAATAGTGTAGCTAGCATACATATGAATAAAATTTTAATTGTTTTCATGATTCTGAGTTTTAATGTTAATTACTAGTTGTAGCAGCACATTTGTCCTCCTTTCGTGTGCCATTTAATTATTTTCTATTGTTTTCTGTTTCTGTTATTTTTCATTCATTTCAGCATGTTCCTGTAAAATATGGGGGCTGGTATCTCAATAATCGAATTTATAAAGTTGATGGTCGTGTATGTTTGAAAGAACTCTATTACAAATGTACGGCGTATTTGGGGGGCAATGCTACCACAGATTATTCAAAAAAGAGCAATAATACACCAAAGGGTATTTTATTGACATTAAGATGCAGGGCAAAACAAAACCCGGAAAGCTTCCCGGGTTTTGCAAATAACTTGATTGTTTATGGATTATTATCTGATTGCCAATTCTTCCATCAGTAAATTATAGCTTTCTAAATTCTGAGTATTCTCAGCCAATTGTTCTGTAAATGCAGTTGTTGAACCACCCAGTTTTTTTATTCGGGCAATATCCTTGTAGGCAGCTTCATTTTGTCCCAATTCGAGTTTACAAAGTGCCAACATAAAAAGGGTACTTTTGTCGTAAGGCTTGTAACGTGCTGCCCACTCAAATTGATGTAGCGCCTGTCTAGGTTTTTGTTTAACTACAAGCTTTTTCGCACCCTTCTGGAAGTAACCCGTGGCAATCTCGGTAAAGTCGCGATTTGTAGCAGTCCTTTCAGTTGCACCTGTTTTAATCTGAATCGCTATTTCTTTTTCCATGACTACAGGTATTCCGTTATTTTGACCCGGTCTCCACATATGGTCTGTATTTTTTAAAACACGGATAATCTCTTCATCTACCGCTTTCGAAACACTGTTTATAATGGTAATGTCACCTATTCCTCCAGTTTGGGTAATGGCAAATTGCACCACTTCTGTTCCTTCGTGAGGAAGACCAATTATGCTTGGATAAGTAAAGTTTTCACTAATGTAATCGTTTATTGATACCCCCGTTTCCCACTTAACAGCTTCTATGGCCGTAAACTTGGGAGGTATTACTTCTACTTCTGATAAAGTATGTGGAGGTACATTTTGTGCTTGCACGAAGATGGCTGTTATCATGCAAAAAAGAAGAAAATTAATTGTTTTCATGATTCTGAGTTTTTACTTGTTTATTACTAGTTGTAGAAGCACATTTTTCCTCCTTTCGTGTGCCATTAAATTGTTTTCTATTGTTTCTGTTTTTGTTATTCATTTCAGCTTATCCCGATGAAAATAAAGGGTGGTAGTATCACAAGTCTCGAATTTTTTGAGCCGGGAGCTCGTGTGTTTGAACTAACTCTATTGCAAATGTAAGGCAGTCTTAAGCCTCAATGCTACCACAGATGATTCAAAAAAGAGTAATAATGTATCAAAAGGTATTTTGTTATATTGGTTGTAAATAACCTGATCTATTGATTATTATTAGATTGCCAAAAGTTCAATGCGTTTGTCGTTTTAATCTCTTTTGAAAAAGTGTTGAATCATAAAATCCTATGGGCTTGGCGATCAACTTTCGTAAACAAATTTACGGCAGTACAATGTAAAGGTGTTAGCATATTTGTACCAACAACCAACAACCAAATAGTATTTATTGAGAATTAAAGTTGAGCTAGCTCAGTAAGGTATTCTGATGGATTAAGGCCATACTCTTTCTGAAAACATTTGGTAAAGTAGGAGGGACTGTTAAAACCCGTGACAAAAGCCACTTCCGATATATTCCCTTTCTTCTGGCGCAGTAACTCGGTGGCTCTGTTTAAACGGTATTCTTTTATAAATGCATTGGGCGACTGACCTGCTAACGATACCATTTTGCGGTACACTTGCGATTTGCTGCAACCAAGGTGTGCTTCCAGATTATTGACATGTAAATTAGGGTTTTTCCAATTTCCTTCCATGTAATTTAATAACTGGGTAATAAAGTTAACATCATCGGGCGACACCGATTTAATTCTGTTTCCTTTGATAATTACTTTCATACTTTCGCTTTGAAACATATTTTTCACTTCAAGTGTTACCAGTACTTTTTCGTGAGCCATGTAACATAGCCTTTTGGCTAAGCTTACCGATGCTTTAATATTGCCAACTTGTCTATCGTCCTGTATTCCTCCACTTACCCCAATTTTAAGTTGATGTTTTTGTTCCGACACATTTTCGGAGCTATAAAATTTCTTGTTTATTTTTAAAGCACAGCTTATCGCTGTGGGACCCGATTGAAAGGCTATTAAGAAAAAAGAGCCGACCTGGGATATTACATTTCCACCAGAATTCCCTACGGCTTCTTTAACGGAAGTGATGTAAATTTTACGGACGATTTTTAATTCTGACCAATTTCTGTTTAAGCGGGTAGAAGCAAGGTTGCAGGCTAAAAAGGTAGGCATTGCACCCGGGAGTTCTAGTTTGTCGAGATTGGGTAGGTGTTGAATCTGTTTTAAAAAGGAATCAATTATATGCTTATCCACTTCTATAATTTGGTTGGGGACATTGTGATGTGCTACTTGATGCATTTTAACCAGGCATTCTTTGTTGGGTGCCTCAAAAAGACAAAAGGCTGTTTGTCGTTTTTCATCAAACCAATAACTTAATTTGCGGCAATTAAATTTGTGTTGAATTTTCAGGTCTTCAACATTTCGCTGTGCTGCCGATTCGGGTGTTATAAAGTCGCATAATTCATGTCGGTCGATGAAATAGGGCATAACATGTTATTTTACAGTTGATTAATATCAACGAGGTTAACTTATTTTTGTCACGGGCGTACGATTAAAACACTGGCAAGCTCTTAATTGTTCACTTTGCCTGTTTCGGACCAGACTATTCCTTTATTGGAGTACTGTGTACAAAGTCGATGAGCCATTTTCCTCCCTCTTTTTTCATTACATAGCTCTCCATGGCTTTAATGTGCATCTTTTCGTCGCCCATATTAATATCAACATCAAACATTACAATTAGGAGTCCGTTTTTCCCTTTAAATTTCGAATGCTGAAGGTCCAATTTTATTTTAAAAGTAGCACCTTCGTATGTGCGAATTACGTCGACAAATTCGCCTAAATTATAGTATTTACTTTCGTCGATGATACTAAAGTCGGAAGTGCAATAGTCGTCTATTTTGGTATAGTTAAAATCCGACATGGCATCGTAAAAGCCATGAAGCGTTTCCATCGATTTATCTGCGTCGGAGGTAGGAGCAAAACTTGAGAACATAAAAAAGAGTGCGATAAGCAATACATAATTTTTCATAACAAGTAATTTTTGGTTTGCTGCTTATACGCATTCCCGTTTATAAGGTTAATGCTTGTGCTATGGTACCTTTGATTTGATCTGTTTTTTTTGTAAATTGAATAGCAGGTTTTTAACCTACTGAATTAGTAAATACCTATTATTTTTAACCAAAAATCCAATCGTGTCATGAAAAGTAAATTTTCACATCCGGCTAATGTTCCCTGATTTTTATTCTTACAAAAAACACCACTAAATTACTTGGTGCAACAGTACCCAATTAAGCAGTACCACTAGAGTTTTCATTTTTTTAAACTAAAAATTACAATTATGAAAAAAAGTGTATTGTTACTTGTGTTTGCCTTTTTTGTTGTTTCGGTAAGTGCTCAAACCAAAAACGGAACTGTTTTCTCAGAACATGCTAAGATTGATGCCACCAAAGCCATGTGGACTGCTTTCCAAAATGGTGAAGCTGAAATTTTCACAAGCCATTTTGCCGATAGTGTATATCGTTTTATAAACGATAAAATGTTTCATATTCCGAAAGAACGTTTTGCTGGCAATGTAGAATGGTGGGCTAATAACATGACGAACCTGAAAATTGACGATGCCAAACCTGCTTCTCCCGATGCCATTGAATACGAAAAAGGAGGTACATGGGTACAAGACTGGCTACGGTTTACTGCAGTGCATCCCAAAACCGGAATAAACATCGATTTAGCCATGCATAACCTCTACAGTTTTAACGAAGAAGGAAAAATTACCTCTATTCATCAGTATTTCAACGATGCTGTTTTTGAGGATATTGCCAACAGCCAAACCACCAAAGAAAACGGAAAGGTGTACATAAATCACCCTTACATTAATAAAGTTAGGAAAGCCTTAAATGCTTTTGCCGCAAAAGATATCGATGCATGGGCAAGCTATTTTAACCCCAAAGCCCGGTTCTGGTATTCAACTATGCAGACCGACGAATTCAAAACTTTTGAGGAAAGCAAAGCTCGCCTTACCAAACAATTTGAAACGCAAGGTGAGGTAAAGTTTGAGCAGGAGGGTTATCCCGACTGTGTTTATTACGCCATTAGCGATAGTTATTCGGTGTATTCCTGGTGGACTTTTCATGGAACCAAGGATGACAAAAAAGTTAAATACCCGCTTATGTTTACCCATAACTTCGATAAAGATGGTAAAATCAATCAGGTGTTTATTTATTTCAGCACCAACCATATGGAATAATTATAACGCAACACCGCTTCAGTGGTATCAGCACTGGCAAGGCACCATTAGTATGGCAAAAGGTAAAACGAAATAAACTAGCGTATAAAAGGTAAAGTGTAAGTAGAACAAACTTTTTTAGCCTTTTGCCGTATGAAAAATAGAATTGAGTAGATTTTGAAAAAATTAGTCTCGTTTTATAAATTTTTAATACCACTCATCAATAGTTAATTTAACGGGGCTAATTAAGCAGGGACGCAAGGTAGTGCATCCCTGCTTTTTAATTTATTTCTTTTGTGCGTGTATAAATTTGTTTAATACAGCCTCTTTAATAAGTGCCGGAGGAAGTAAACCCTGGGCTAGTACAAAACCGTGAAAAGCCAATCACTCAATCATTCGCGAACCTTCTTGGCTTTTTCTGATTAACAATAATTTGCATATGTTTTTTAGAGATTGTAACTTGTAGTGCAATAACCATTTACACAGCAATAAAACCAATTATTAAATTCAAAACCCGCAAACAATGGACAATAAACTAAATTTCACACTTTCCGAACCTGTAGTAAATGAAGCTACTCAGTTGTTAAACAATGTACTAACGCTACTTAAACCCAAATTTATTGCCCTTAGTCCTGCCGAACGGAAAACCATTCCGAAAATGAGTGACAAAACCCAGCCTTTTGTGGAAAAAACGATAGCTTACTGCGATTCAATGCCACAATTTGTACCCCCGTTTATGGATGTTGAAGCACTTAAAAACGATTTAAAACTTTACAATCAACTGGTTCAGCTCTTACGCCTGACTAAACAACTATGCGATGGTTTAGACGATACTGCCATGCAGGCCGGTGGCGAATGTTACGTTAATGCCCTTAATTATTACAACTCGGTAAAACAAGCAAGCCGTTTTGATGTACAAGGCGCCAAAGCCATTACCGAAGATTTAAGCAAACGATTTGTAAAAAGTCGTACCGATGAACCTGCTGAGCATGAATAAAAAGTAAAAAGGTATAAGGTTGAGCTGCTGAACAAGTCCTTTCTACTTAAAATGTTCTTGCTTGTACTTCCTTACTTCAAATTAGTTCATCAGAACTACTCGTTTAAGCTTATGGTGTATTCGTTATAGCATCAAATGCTATAATTAGTACTTCCGAAACTCAAGGGAATACATCCGATGCTCAAAAGAGTTCATCAAATGTTCAAGAGAGTTCATCAAATGCTCGGCCTTGAACATTCGATGCTCGGCCTCGAGCATCGGAAGCCCGATGGAGTACTTCCGAAGTGGGGGGTAGTTTGTTCGATGCTGCTTTAGGTAATTGATGTAAGATGCAGTGGTGCAGTTAGATGTCGGAAAACATAAAAATAAAATTAGCTTACGGTTGACTGTCTTTTTTTTGCGTTGTAAATTGTAGTAAGCAATTCGCAAAAATTCATTAATAGCA
>JAUVDE010000129.1 GCA_030595485.1 Draconibacterium sp. | reverse complement strand
CAAATAACGGATGGAATTCGCACACAAACAGTTCCGGTATTTGGGCATTCGGGAATGGCACCCGACACCGTTCGTGTTCCACTCGGAAACAGCGTGCTGAAATTAGCTTTTGGCGCACAATCTGTTACTGTGCCATTTAGTATTCATTTAAAAGATTTTGAATTGGAACGTTATCCCGGCTCTCAGTCGCCATCGTCGTTTGCCAGCGAGGTGAATTTAAAAGACTCTGGAAAAGGAATTGATAAGGACATCCGTATTTTTATGAATAATACTTTGAAACATGGCGGGTACAAATTTTTCCAGTCGTCGTACGATAGAGACGAGCAGGGAACTATACTTTCGGTAAACCACGATTTCTGGGGAACCTGGATTTCGTATTTAGGCTATGCTTTAATGATAATTGGTTTTATCTCATCCTTGGTAAATAAAGGCTCAAATTTTCAGCATTTAGTGCGGAAATTAAAGGAGAGTTCTGTAAAAACTGTTGTGTTAATTGTGTTGTTCAATGGTCTGGCTTTTTCCGGTTCGGCACAATCAGGTTTGGGTGCTGGAATTCCGGATATTGACGACAGTGTGGTAAAAGAATTTAGTGAGCTTTGGGTGCAGGGTGTTGATGGGCGAATTGAGCCGGTATCGACACTTAGTAGCGAAATTGTGCGCAAGGTTAGCCGCAAGTCTTCGTTGTATGGTAAATCGTCGGATGAGGTGATTTTAAGTATGATGACTTATCCTGAAGTTTGGCGTTCGATGCCAATTGTTAAGGTGTCGAATAAAACACTGGCTGCAACTTTGGGTGCGCAAAACAAATACATAACCGTTCAGTCGTTATTCGACGACGAAGGCAACTATAAAATATCAGAGGCGGTTCGAGCTGCTTATGCCAAAACACCGGCTTTCCGTAATCGGGTTGAAAAGGAATACATTTATGTTGATGAGCGTGTAAATATTTGTTTTATGGTATTTCAAGGCTCTTTATTTCACCTGTTTCCACGAGCAGCAAAAGAAGATACCTGGTACACTCCCGGTTCGGAAGCTATTGAATATACCGATGGCGATTCGATATTCATAAAAAGTGGTTTCCAACTTTTATTGCAGTCGATTACTGAAAATAAAACGGCCGATGCAGTTCAGGTTTTACAGGCAGTTGATAATTTTCAAGTGAAGTATGGCGCAAATTTGTTGCCAAGTGATGCGAAAAAGAATGCCGAAATTTTATTCAATAAAGTAAATCCATTTAAACGTATTTTTCCATTCTATTTATTGTTTGGGTTTTTGCTGCTATTTGTTCTTTTTGTAAATATATTTCGTCAGAAACAACTGCCTCGAATACTAAGGTTGAGTTTCTTCGGCTTCATTATAATATTATTTCTAATACATACTGTCGGACTTATTTTGCGTTGGTATATTTCGGGGCATGCACCCTGGAGTAATGGCTACGAATCGGTGGTTTATGTTGCATGGGCATCAATGTTGGCAGGTTTAATTTTTGGTCGAAAATATCCGATGGTAGTTGGAACTGCCGCTTTCCTTTCGGGAATTGCATTGTTTACTGCGCACCTAAGTTGGATGAGTCCTGAAGTCACTAATCTGGTACCCGTTTTAAAATCGTATTGGTTAACCATTCATGTGGCAATTATTACTGCCAGTTACGGTTTTATTGGTTTAAGTATGTTCCTCGGTATTTTGGTAATGATTTTAATTGTAATGCGGAATAAAATGAATGAACAAAAGGTTTCAGGTTTTATCGAGCAGCTTACAACCATTAACGAAATGTCGGCAACGGTAGGTTTGTATTTCTTAACCATCGGAACTTTTCTTGGTGGAATTTGGGCAAACGAAAGCTGGGGGCGTTATTGGGGTTGGGATCCAAAAGAAACCTGGTCGCTGATTACCATTATGATTTATTCGTTTGTAGTACACATGCGATTAATTCCTTCGTTAAAAGGAGTGTATAATTACAACGTGGCTTCAATAATTAGTTTCGCTTCGGTATTGATGACCTATTTTGGTGTAAACTATTATTTAACTGGTTTGCATTCGTACGGAAAAGGAGTTGCTGATGGCATAAATCCTGTCGTTCCGGCATCAATGGCTATCCTAGGTGCACTAATGATTTGGGCTTACGTTAAGGACATGAAATATGAAAAAGAAAACACGGAGGAATAATTCATTCTTTTGAATATAATTAAATGCTGTTTTTGTCGAAAAAGAAATGACGGAAACAGCATTTTTTGAAAACACTATTTTTGAAATTTAGAATATTTTGCTCTGAAAGTTGATTTTGGTTTGCGTAAGGTTCTGTTATTCAGTATTTTGTTTTTATGTGGAATGAATATAAATAACAAAACATGATAATTACACATGCTACTTGTAAATCGGTAAAACCACAAAACACTTATATTAGGTCGTTTTTTTAATATAAAAGTATGACACAGACAGTTACTCGCACATTTGACATTCTCGCACACGCTTTAAACGAATTTCCACGAGAAGACGCCATTGGCGGAAAGAAAGATGGAAAGTGGTATACTTTTTCAACTGAAGAATACAACGAAAAATCGCATCAGTTTGCCATGGGTTTAATGGCGATGGGACTAAAAAGGGGTGATAAAGTTGCTACAATTACAACCAACCGACCTGAATGGAATTTTGCGGATATGGGAATGGCTATGGCTGGAATAGTTCATGTGCCTATTTATCCTACTTTGGGTGAAGATGAATATAAATATATATTAAAACATGCCGAAGTAAAGGTTTTAATTGTTGGTGATAAAAAACTATATGAGAGTATAAATCCGCTCGTAAATATGTTGGGCGGTTTAGATTGCATTTGCACATTTGAAGAGATTGAAGGAGCAAGGTATTACGAAGAGATTCTAGATCAAGGTAAATCGAGAAAAGAAGAGTTTGAGAAAGAATTAGAGGAAATAAAAAATTCAATTACACCTGATGATTTAGCTACTTTAATTTATACTTCCGGAACCACCGGAGTACCCAAAGGTGTTATGCTTACTCAGAGAAACTTGGTTTCGAATTTTGTAGCTCATGCAAAAATGCATCATTTGGGTAAAGATCATCGTGCTATTAGTTTTCTCCCTTTATGTCATGTGTACGAACGTAGTGTAAACTACCATTTTCAGTACAAAGGATTAGGGGTTTATTATATCGGTAATTTGTCGCAGATTGTTTCTGCCATTAAAGAGATTAAACCACATATTTTTAACTCCGTTCCCCGTTTGCTGGAAAAAGTTTACGACGGTTTTGTTGCAAAAGGAAAAGAACTTTCTGGGATTAAAAAAGGGCTTTATTTCTGGGCCATGAAATTGACGCAACATTTCGAATATTATAAAAAATACAGTCCCTTTTTAAAATTGAAAATTAGAATTGCAGATAAACTGATTTATTCCAAATGGCGCGCAGCATTAGGCGGAAATATTGTATATATCGTTTCGGGAGGAGCAGCACTTCAACCTAAAATTGCAAGGGTTTTGGGAATGGCAAAAATGATTAACGTTGAAGGCTACGGATTAACAGAAACTTCTCCGGTAATTACAGTTAATAATCCGGCTTTAGGTGAAATGAGAATTGGAACTGTTGGACCAATTTTGGAAGGTTACGAAGTGAGAATTGCAAACGATGGCGAGATTCTTTGCAAAGGACCCGGCGTAATGTTGGGTTACTACAAAGCGCCGGAATTAACTGCCGAGGTAATTGATGAAAACGGCTGGTTTCATACTGGGGATATAGGTACTATAGAAGATAATAAGTACTTGAAAATTACTGATAGAAAGAAAGAGATTTTCAAACTTTCAGGTGGAAAATATATTGCACCTCAAATGATTGAGAATAAGCTTAAAGCCTCGAATCTTATTGAACAGGTAATGGTGGTTGGTGCAAACGAGAAATTTGCAAGTGCACTTGTTTCTCCAAATTTTCCTTTGTTACACGATTGGGCTGCCGATCATAAAATCCATTTCGAGGATAACAAAGAATTGATTCAGAAACCTGAGGTAATAAACTATTTGCAGAAAGAAATTAAAATTGTAAATAAAACCTTGGGGTCGCACGAACAAATAAGTCGTGTTCGCTTGGTTTGTGAAGAGTGGACACCGAACTCGGGAGAGCTTTCGCCAACATTAAAATTGCGACGAAACATGGTTGCCGTAAAATACCAACATTTAATCGAAGATATTTATTCGGTTGGGCATGGTAAAGAGGTAAGCTACTAAGAATATTTGTGTTGAAAAAGCACAAGCCAAACCAAATTTATATAAGCTGCAGGATTCCATTCTTGCAGCTTATTTTTATTTTCAAATATAGGTTATACTTTAAAACATTGCTCTTTCCCAAGGGATGGAAGCCAGAATAAGCAATAAACTGATGGTGTAGAAAATGGCTGCCGAACGATGTCTTTTCCAGTGCGCAATATCTTTTTTCGATCTGGCGCGTCCGATGTGAACCAATACCAATGCAATTGCCATCATAAGAATATGCTCAACTGCATAAAAGCGTAAGTCGGCGTTTTTCATGGCAGCACCAAAGTCGTTAAAAGCTGCTTTGGTAATTGGGCTTACAAATGCATAAAGTACAATCCCAATTAAAAACTGCAAGTCCATTAAAATCACCAATATTAAACCCGAAAGTTTATCGTTCTTTTTCCAATCGCCTTTTTTAAACCAGCCGGCAAATGCGAAAATAATTGAAACTAAAAAAGCTAAAAGCACTAACCAGCGTAAACCGTTATGTGCATGTAATAATCCTGAATACATATTCTAAATTTTTATTTTGAATTGAAACATTTAATATAAGATTTGGTTGAGATTATTTTTCATTGGCAAGAATGAAAACTTCATCGCCTTCCCAAATGTTTTTATTTTCAGGAGCATTCAAAGCTACGTTAATCATGGCTTGTGCTACAATTTTGTCTTCTATTGGACGATATTTTTTGAATACAAATTTTGTAAAAAAAGTAGCTAATGGGATAGTAATTATTTCACCCATTCTTTTTTCATCTCGATTACCGATTAACGAAGATGGCCGGAGGATAGCCAGGTTTTTGAAACCTAGCTTGGCAACTGCTTCATCTAACTCTCCTTTTATTCTTGTATAAAAAATACGTGACTTTGAATTTGCTCCGACTGACGAAACCAAAACATAACTTTTAATACCATTTTCTTTTGCGGCTTTTGCAAAGTTGTAATTCAGCGTAAAATCAATTTCGTATTGTTTTTCTTTGCTGCCGGCTTGTTTTAAGGTGGTGCCAAGTGCCGAAAATAATATTTCACCGTGCAATAAAGTCGACCAGCTTTTTTCATCGTTAAAGTCAATTATTTGTTGCTCGAGTTTTGGGTGTTTTATTCCTGCATCACGACGTGCAAATATCCGTACTTTTCCAAATTTATCATCATTCAAAAGTTGCTGTACCAGCTGTTTCCCAACCAAGCCAGTGGCTCCAATTACATTTGCAGTTTGCCTCATTTATTCCTTTATTCCTTATTTTCGAATATACTCTTTTCAAATTACTTCTTTACATAAAACCCTATTTTCTTATCTTTAGTCGATTTCATATCTACAAAACCAAAAAGAGCTAAAATGATTCTACGAAATTTACTTCTTATTTTAATTGCATTGTTAGCTAGCTGCCAAACGGTTAAGAAAACGGATGAAATAAAACTTAAAATATTAATCGATACTGATGCCAATAACGAGTTAGACGACCAGCATGCACTGGCCTATGCATTTTTAAATCCTGATGTTTTCGAAGTGGTTGGTGTTACGGTTAATAATACACAAAATGGGCATGGGATTTTGGGGCAATATGATGAGGCAGAGCGCATAATTCAGTTGTTCAATTTGGAAAATGAAGTGCCCTTGTTTTTAGGTGCTGATAAAAGCTACGAAGAAATTGCGCCAACTATTCAGCAAGTTAATTTTGATGGGCAGCCAGCCGTGGATTTTATCATTCAGGAAGCTATGAAAGTTGCCGATGAAAAGTTAATTCTTGTTCCGGTGGGAAAACTTACGAATATTGCTTTGGCCTTTTTGAAAGAGCCAAAAATAATTGACAAAGTGCGTGTTGTGTGGCTGGGAGCAAATTATCCAGCTTCCGGAGAATATAACCTGGTTAACGACATTACTTCTGTAAATCCTGTAATTGAATCGGGAGTTGACTTTGAAATAGTAACTGTTCGTTATGGTGAACCTTCAGGCTCAGCAGCAGTGTTGGTTACTCGCGATGAGGTGAAAGCAAATATGTCGGGCAAAGGGCCAGTATCGAAACATACAATTACCGGAAGACACGGAGGTGAATTCAATAGTTTTGGAAACTACTCGGCTAATCTTTTCGAGAATTCCCAAATGTATGGAAATCCACCATCACGCCCGCTTTTCGATATGGTAGTTTTAGCTATTCTTAAAAACGAAAAGTGGGGAGAGAAAAAGGAAATTCCTGCCCCAAAACTTGTAGGTAATGCCTGGGAAGAGCAGCCCGGTAATTCAAATAAAATAATTTATTGGGAGAACTTTAAGCGCGATGCTATTGTAAATGATTTGTTTGAATTAATGGAAAACACAACACCTTAATTTATAATAGTGTATAAAATTAGCTTGTTAATTATAGTTATTACAACTTTTTTCCTGAGTTGTAGAAATTCAGAAGAGAATAGAATAAGATCCTGGACTGAGAATTCGCGATACTGGCAGTATAAAGGTGAGCCGACAATCCTTTTGGGTGCCAGTAATCATGATAATCTTTTTCAATGGCCGAAAAAAATGTTGATTCCACATCTTGATTCAATGAAAATCGCCGGTGCAAATTATGTTCGGAATATCATGAGTGAAAGTGAAAAAGATTATGAGGTATTTCCTTATAGAATAACCGAAAATGGCAAATATGATTTAAGCCAATGGAGTAATGTATTTTGGGATCGTTTTGAATTCTTTTTAATGGAAACCTATAAACGTAATATTATTGTTCAGATTGAAGTATGGGATCGTTTCGATTACTCCCGCGACAATTGGTTTCATAATCCTATAAATCCTAAAAACAATTTAAACTATACATACGTGGAGGCGGGATTTGAAAAGGTTTATCCACTTCATCCGGGTTTTAACAAACAGCCCTTTTTTTATACCACACCGCTCCAACGAAATAATATATTACTGCTTAATTATCAGAATAAGTTTGTAGAAAAAGTACTTTCCATTTCTTTGGAATTCAACCATGTGCTTTATTGCATGGATAACGAGAGTGGTGCTGAAGAAGAATGGGCTGCATATTGGGCCAATTTTATTTTGAATAAAGCGAAAGAAAAGGGCAAGCAAGTTTGTGTTACGCAAATGTGGGACAATGGAAACTTAAAATCAGATGAACAAAAACGTACTTTTGATTACCCTGAACTTTATACTTTTTGCGATGTTTCGCAGAATAATCATAAAATAGGAGATGTTCTTTGGGATAATTTTCAATGGGTTCGGAATTATATTTCGAATCAACCACGGCCATTAAATACAGTTAAAACCTACGGGGCTGATGGAGGGCCTCACGGAAATACAAAAAATGGAATAGAACGTTGGTGGCTGCATGTTTTGGGAGGTGCTGCAAGTGCTCGTTTTCATCGGCCGCCTGCCGGATTGGGTTTGTCAGAACTTTCAATAAATTGTGTAAAAGTTGCACGTGAAATTGAGCAAAATACACCATTTTGGGAATTGGAGGCAGGAAATGATTGGCTATCGAACCGGGAAGAAAATGAGGCTTATTTGACTTCAAAACCCGGCGAAACTTATGTTGTGTTTTTTACGGATGGAGGAGAAGTTGGGTTGGATTTAAGCGAATTCGATAAGGAATTCACTCTAAAATGGTATGATATCAGAAAGGGAAAAATGACAGTTGAAAACCAAATTGAAGGAGGCAAAATTGTTGCGTTGAAAGCTCCCGGAGAATTGGAGTGGATTGCTTTAATTAGCTCGAAATAATACAGTAATAATAAATAGCATAAAACTTAGGCAATGCAAGCCGACAAAAAGCAAATAGAGATTCTTCTGATTGATTATTTTCGGGAATATTATGATGATTTTCCCAAAGGGAAAGTTGTGCCTTCCGAGTCTCCCGATTTTATTGTAAAAATTAAAAATGCACATTTGCTAGGAATTGAACTTACGCGTTTAAATCCTGCAAATGCGTTGCCAGTTTCTGAAAAGGAGAAGGCAGAAATTGAATTTCGGGAACAACTTATTCTTAAAATTAAGGAGCATTTTGAACGGAACTGCCAGCTCAATTTATTTGTAAAATTTCTTTTTTCTGATCCGGAAAAAATTACACCGGAACTAGAATTATCTCTTGTTGTGAGGCTGGCTCTTTTGATTAAAGAACAAGTGCAAAATAAAAATGGGGAGAGCTTTTTTAAAGAATCTATTCATAAATCTCAACTTCCGGCGGGATTGGAAGAGGTCGTAATAATTTATCATCCGGGCCTTGAAACACCTGTTTGGGA
>JAUVDE010000221.1 GCA_030595485.1 Draconibacterium sp. | reverse complement strand
TGAAATAAAAGGAATTCCAGAAGAGAATAATAAGGCTGCAAACGACGACCAAAACAAAACATTCAGAATAAAACTATCGGTAACAGCCAGTGGATTTCTTTTTTTTAAAATATTTTGGAAAAAGGTAAATGCTCCTATACAGAAACCTGCCAGTGCTGTTACTCCAATAAAAGCCAGACTTTCCCACGAAATATGGTGAAATGCAGTTAATACTTTTGGAATAAATGAATATGGCTTTCCGCTGGGCAGAAATACTCCCAGAGGATTTCCCATGTATGCCCAAAAGCCATAAGGAAAGGCCGTGCGATCACTTACCGAATCGTAGGCAGATATAATACTTTGAAATACTATAAATGGAAGGATGAATTGAATCATAAAAAGTGCCAGTCCTTTTAACAACCCAAACTTCCGGTGTCTATTTACAATTTGGCTGAGCATATAGAAGCCAATTATAAATCCATAAAAACCATAAAAATACATGTGCATTCCACCTGCAAAAAAAGTAACCATACCGATTATGGCTGCATTTAGTATTGTTGGTCTTTTATCGAATCGAATAATTAGATACAACATTAGTGGAATCCAAAACAACCACGACAAAGAAAAATGTCCGCCAAAGCGAGCTATTTGAGGAGAAAGCATACAAATTCCAACTGCAACTACAGCGGCATAAAGCCAGTGAACGTCTAATTCGTAAAATATTAGAAACATAAAAACTGCCGCAATAACAATCGAAAATATCATCAACAAATTCATTATGCCAACAATATTGTCACTAATGTCGACCAAATTATTGCTTATAAATTTCACAACATTCACCACTAGCGGCTGGCTCCCTGTAAAAAAAACCATCTCGCCATACGGATAATTCATGCCATCCATTCGCATGGCTGTAGAATCGTATTTTAAATGGTAAATTGCTCCATAATAGGCTTTAAACCCATCTCCTTCGACAGAAAAATAGTAGCTATTTGGTTCTTGAATTATTTTCCCGAAGAATATAAATACAATTGCAATAGATAAAATTGAAGTTAAAATAAGGCCTTTAAATTTGTCACTCATAATCAATTGATGGTCTGTTTAGTTTTACAAATTAAAGTATATTTGAACACATTTAAACATTTGCTGAATGAATCAACCCAAAAAAGTTTCAATAATTGTTCCTTGCTACAACGAATCAGAAGGATTGTTTCTTTTTTACTATGAACTTGTAAAACATCTTCCCCAAGAATATTCGTACGAAATTATATTAGTAAACGACGGTAGTCACGATAACACACTCGACACAATAAAAAATCTTCATTCGCAAAATTCAACGGTTCATTACATTTCATTTTCCAGGAATTTCGGCCACCAAAATGCGCTAAAAGCGGGATTCGACTTATGCACTGGCGATTGTGCAATTTGTATGGATTCCGATTTACAACATCCGCCACAGCTCATTCCTGAGCTACTAAAGAATTGGGAAAATGGCTTTGAATCGGTAGTAACCAAGCGCCTTGACCATGATTCAATATCAGTATTTAAGAAAGTAACATCCCGGGGGTTCTATCGCTTAACCAATCGTTTGTCGGATGTAAAGCTGGAGAACGGAGTAGCCGATTTTCGATTGCTCGACCGCAAGGTTGTTGAAGCTCTTAAAAACTTTTCGGAAGACCAGATTTTTCTTCGCGCCGTAATTCAGTGGCTTGGTTTTAAACAAACAATTATTGAATACAAAGCAGGAGAGCGTGTTGCCGGAGTATCGAAATATACTATCAAAAAAATGTTCTCGTTTGCACTTTCTGGTATAACTGCGTTTAGTGTAAAGCCATTGCGATTTTCGATTTACCTTGGAGTTGTTATTGCAATGATTGCTTTTGTATATGGCGTTTATGCTCTGGTAATTTTTGCTTTTACCGACCAGGCAATCGAGGGTTGGACATCCATTTTAATGAGCGTACTTTTTATTGGTGGTTTAAACCTTTTAATGCTTGGAATTATTGGGGAATACCTTGGGAAACTTTTTATTGAAAATAAAAAAAGACCGAACTATATCGTTTCAGAAACAGACCTGCCAACACGTTAATTTTGAACAAAAAGATTTGAAATTTCAGAATTATATTTAACCTTTAAGTTTATAAATAGAAAAGTTTTATGGCAAAATCGCTGGTAAATTCGAATGCTAAATTTGGTACATGGCCGGTTTTTTTAACCGCACTTTCTACCATCTTAGGGGCAATTCTCTTCCTTCGTTTTGGTTGGGCTGTAGGCCAGGTCGGTTTTATTGGTGTTATTGGGATTGTAGTTTTGGGGCATATGGTAACGATACCAACTGCTTTTGCTGTTGCCGAAATTGCAACGAATCAACGCGTCCAGGGTGGTGGTGCCTATTTTATAATTAGTCGTTCGTTTGGGTTAAACATTGGTGGAGCAATTGGAATTACCTTGTATCTTTCGCAAGCCATTAGTGTGGCATTTTACATAATTGCTTTCGGCGAAGCTTTCGAACCCGTAATAAATTGGCTGAGCGAACAGTATAACTTTTACATCCCCGACCGTCGCTGGATTTCTATTCCAACAATGGCCTTACTTTCACTGCTTATTTTAACAAAAGGAGCAAACGTTGGCATGAAAGCCTTATACGTTGTAGTTGGGATCTTACTAACTTCGCTTGTTATGTTTTTTATGGGCGATTCGCCTATTAAACCCGCAATTATCGATTTCGACAGAACAGTACCTGAAAATGTTAATTTCTTCTTTGTATTCACCATTATTTTCCCAGCATTTACTGGACTGGCAGCTGGATTAGGTTTGTCCGGAGACCTAAAAGATCCTAAAAGATCAATCCCACGCGGAACACTTTGGGCCACGGTAGTAGGCATGGTAGTTTATATTGCTATTGCCTATAAATTTGTAATTTCAGCATCACCCGAAGATTTGGTTTCTGATCAACTAATAATGAGTAAAATTGCCATTTGGGGGCCCATTATTCCTATTGGATTAGCTGCTGCTTCTTTAAGTTCGGCATTGGGTTCCATAATGGTTGCACCGCGTACTTTGCAAGCAATTGGGTTCGACGATATTTTCCCGCAAACATCAGTTAACAAGTGGTTTGCCAAAGGCAGAAAAAAAGATAACGAACCCATGAATGGTTCGCTGATTACCATAATAATCGCCTTTGTTTTTGTAATTATTGGCGATGTAAACTTTGTGGCGCAAATTATTTCCATGTTTTTCATGGTAACCTACGGCGCCATTTGCCTTATTTCGTTTATGGAGCACTTTGCTGCCGACCCGGCTTACCGTCCAACTTTCCGATCAAACTGGTATATTTCAGCACTTGGTGCCCTATTCTCGTTCTGGTTAATGTTTAAAATGAATGCCCCTTATGCTGCTGTTTCGCTGGTAATCATGTCCATTATTTATTACGTTATTATGCGAAATAACGAGGAGAACCAAGGGCTGAATAAACTATTTAGAGGAGTAATTTTCCAATTAAGCCGCCAAATGCAGATTATGCTGCAAAGGGCTGATAACGAAAAAGATAAAAGCTGGAGGCCATTTGGTGTTTGTATTTCGCACGATACTTTTAAACGCCAGTCGGCATTTGACATTATGCGTTGGATTTCGTACAAATACGGTTTCGGAACCTACATTCATTTTATAAAAGGTTATTTAAACGAAGAAACAACCAAAGAGTCGAAAGAAATACTCGACCGTTTAATTCAACTTTCATCGGGCAGCAAAAACCGTGTTTATCTCGACACCATTATTTCGCCATCGTACACATCGGCAATTGCACAGGTAGTTCAACTTTCCGGCATTTCAGGAAAAGGAAACAACCTTATCCTTTTTGAATTTTCGAGAACCGACCCCAGTAATTTAAAGGAAATTACGACCAACTATGGCATTGTGGAATCAGCCGGATTTGACATTTGCATATTAAACACTTCGTATAAAAGTTTTGGCTATAAAAATGAAATTCATATTTGGATTAGCCCCGAAGACTATGTAAATGCCAACCTGATGATATTGTTGGGATACATAATGTTGGGACACCCCGACTGGAAAAAAGGCAAGATAAAAATATTTGCACTTTACCCAAAAGAATCGATTGTGGAAAAACGCAAACAGCTGATGGAGTTGATTAAGGCTGGTCGTTTGCCAATTAGCCCATCAAACATTTCGATGGTACCTTTTGAAACCGGCAACCGCAAAAATGTAATCATGAAATATTCCGCGGATGCCGACTTAACCATAATAGGATTTGCAACCGAGGCTCTGAAGAATATCGAAGAATTTAGTGAAGGCTATCATGATTTGGGTAACATCCTGTTTGTGAGCTCGAACCGTGCTAAAGCAATAAACTAATTGGATTTACGTTTTTGCTAAACATTTTTAGTTTATTTTTGACGTAAAATAAAACGCTGCTATGGAAAGAATAGCCATTTTCCCAGGTTCCTTCGACCCGTTTACAATTGGGCACGAATCAATAGTTCGACGTGCAATTCCCTTGTTCGATAAAGTTGTGATAATGATTGGTTACAACGCCAATAAAAAGTCGTTTTTCCCGATTGAAAAACGTGTAAAATGGATTAACCAAGTTTTCGAAAATGAGGACAGAATTAAAGTTCAGTTGCACGAAGGATTAACCGTTGACTTTTGCAAAGAAGTTGGAGCTCAGTATATTTTACGTGGCATACGAACTTCGTCCGATTTTGAATACGAACGTGCCATTGCCCAAGTAAATAAAAAAATGCACCCCGAAATTGAGTCGGTTTTTCTATTGACTTTACCCGAACATACACCCGTACACGCAACCATTATCCGCGATATTGTTTCGCATGGTGGCGATGCAAGTATATTTTTGCCCAATGGTTTGGACATGAATGAATTTAAAATTGAGAAATAATTTCAAATTTGTGCGAATGCGTATTTCACTGGTTATCCTTTTGTTTACCCTAATCCCTTTCTTCGGTTTTTCAAGTACTGTTCGTTGTTCTAATCCAGAATATTCAGGAAAAAAACTTGAGTTTTTCAAGCTTGCTAACCCAATATCGGGAGAGAAAGAATTAGCATTTACCTTGCAGTTTAATGCTGAAGGAAAATGCACAGCCAACATAACAAACAAGACTACCATTTATGCTTTTTGCGATTTTGGCATTTACCACGGAATGCTGCTTATTGAGCCAAACAAAACAATTGAATTAAAACTCCCGCCTTTTCGCGAGAAATCATTTGCCAATCAAAAAAACCCCTATTTTTCACCGATAGATTTTTGGTTTATTTCGGAAGATAAAAATCAGGTAACAAATAAACTGAGTGAGTTCGATCAGCAACTAAGTGCCTTAACAAACAAATACTTTAACGAGCTATATTTTCAGCAATCAAAAACTGTTTTCGATTCGGTTCTGGTTCAATTAGAATTGGATTTTCCAGAAACAACACCTGCTTCGTTTGAGCTTCATAAGAAACTAAAAATACAATTCATTAAATCAGATATTTTTCGTTTGCGCCCCGAAGAGTATTCAGTAGTTTTTGAGGATATTAAACCGGTTTATTGGATCCATGAGACCTTTGTCGCTCTGTTTGAAAAAACATTCGACAACCAGCTGAGTTTCTCTGCTAAAGCCATAGGTGGTAAAAAAATTAGCGAGGCTGTTCATAAGGAAGATATTAAAACGCTACTCGAATTTGTACAAATAAAATACAAAATATCGGGTAAAATGAGCGAATTGGTTTTACTGAAAATGTTACACGATGGATTTTATTCGGGTTACTTTTCGCCAGCCGCTATCAAAAAGATGGTTGCTGCTAGCACCTTTGCAAAAAACAACAATGCCGAAATTAAGTTGGCCGCAGAAAATATTCTGGCAAAGTTTTCCTTCTTACAAAAAGGGAGTGTCGCTCCCAAAATTTGTTTAAATGACTTAAAGGGACAATTCCAATGTACAAATCAGGATGAAACAAAGTTTAAATACATTGTTTTTGCTGATGCCGAAACCATCGTTTGCCAAGAACATCTAAAGTATTTAAGCCGAATTAATGAGCTTTTCAGCAAATACCTCGAT
>JAUVDE010000458.1 GCA_030595485.1 Draconibacterium sp. | reverse complement strand
TACGGATGATAATTTCGATTTAAAAAATGCAACCAAGGTTTTAGATGAAGACCATTATGGTTTAGAAAAAGTAAAAGAAAGAATATTGGAGCATTTGGCTGTTTTAAAGCTGAAGAACGATATGAAATCGCCTATCCTTTGTTTGTATGGCCCTCCGGGAGTTGGTAAAACATCGTTGGGTAAATCAGTTGCACGAGCTTTAGGACGAAAATATGCACGCGTAAGTTTGGGTGGATTAAGTGACGAGTCAGAAATTCGTGGTCACCGTAAAACATACATTGGTGCGATGCCAGGTAGAATTTTGCAGAATATTAAAAAAGCAAAATCATCGAACCCTGTTTTTATGCTAGATGAAATTGACAAGGTTTCGAAACATTTTCATGGCGACCCGGCTTCTGCATTATTAGAGGTTTTGGATCCCGAACAAAATGGTGAGTTTCATGATAATTATGTGGAGCAAGACTACGACTTGTCGAAAGTAATGTTTATTGCCACTGCAAACTCATTGAGTACAATTGCAGCACCACTTCGCGACCGTTTGGAATTGATTGAAGTTGGTGGTTATTTGGTTGAAGAAAAAATAGAGATTGCCAAGCGTCACTTAATTCCAAAACAGTTGGAAAATCACGGGCTTAAAAAATCGGATATTACTTTTCCAAAAGATGTAATTGAGCTGATTATTGATGGTTATTCGCGTGAGTCGGGTGTTCGCGAGTTGGATAAAAAAATTGCAAAAGTAGTTCGTAGGGTTGCGAAGAAAATTGCGTTTGAAGAATCGTATACTAAAAAATTAAGCAAAACAGATATTCGCGAATATTTGGGTGTTACCGAATATTCGAAAGAAAAATACCAGGGTAACGAATTTGCAGGTGTTGTAACCGGTTTGGCGTGGACAGCTGTTGGTGGCGAAATTCTTTATGTTGAAACCAGTTTAAGTAAAGGGAAGGGCACTTTAACCTTGACCGGTAATTTGGGTGATGTAATGAAAGAGTCGGCAATGTTGGCACTTGAATACCTGAAATCACATGCTGAAGATTTAGATTTAACATCGGAAGTATTTGGTAACTGGAATGTGCATGTTCACGTTCCTGAAGGAGCCATTCCAAAAGATGGCCCTTCAGCTGGAGTTACGATGGTAACTTCTTTGGCATCGGCATTTACACAGCGCAAAGTGAAAAAAAATATTGCCATGACTGGTGAAATTACACTTCGAGGAAAAGTACTTCCGGTAGGTGGAATTAAAGAGAAAATTCTTGCTGCCAAACGTGCTGGAATTACCGAAATAATTATGTCGGAGCAAAATAAAAAGAACCTCGAAGATATTAAGGAAGCTTATTTGAAAGGTTTGAAGTTCCACTTTGTAAATACAGTAATGGATGTGTTAGATGTTGCATTGCTAAAAGCGAAGGTGGATAAACCTTTGAAGATTTCATAGTTTGTGTGATGTCGTTTCCAAACAACATTTCATAAAACAAAAATGGCTGATAATTCAATTTATCAGCCATTTTTTATGTTCTTAAAAGAATCCCAGTTCGAGCCGGGCTTCTTCGCTCATCATCGATTTATCCCAGGGCGGCTCAAAAGTCAAATCAACATTTACCGTTTCAATGCTATCAACCGATTGAGCAGCTTGTGTAATGTCGTCAACCAAAATATCAACCACCGGACAACCGGGGGCAGTTAAAGTCATTACAATATTTGCGTTGTTACTTTCGTCAACGTCAACATTGTATATTAGTCCTAAATCGTAAACATTTACCGGAATTTCCGGGTCGTAAACCTCTTTCAGGTTATTTATAATTAAGTCGATTCTTTTATCCATTTCTCTTCTCCTTATTTTCCTTCAATTCTGCTATAAGCAACAGCGTATAAACGAATTTGTTTTACCATGGCAAGTAAGCCATTTGAGCGGGTTGGCGATAGGTGTTGTTTTAATCCTAAATCGTCGATAAAATGAAGTTCGTTTTCAAGCAATTCTTTAGGTGTTCTTCCCGTAACTACACGCAAAAGCAATGCAACCAAACCTTTTACAATTACCGCATCACTTTCTCCACGGAAGTTAATTTTCCCATCCACTAAATCGGCTGCTAGCCAAACGCGTGACTGACATCCTTTAATAATGTTCTGGTCGTTTTTATCACTGGCATCCAGTTCTTCCAAATCGTTGCCAAGTTCGATTAAGTAACCGTACTTGTCCATCCAGTCATCGAACATCGAAAACTCGTTAACTATTTCCTGTTGTATTTCTTCAATTGTCATACAATAAAAGCTTTAAAGCTCGCAAAGATCGTAAAAATTTATCTTTCAGCAATGATAAATGTGTGCTTATTAAGAAAGTTTAAAAATAGAAAACAGCTATTAATCTTATGCTCATTTTTGCGTAATTTTAATAGTCTGAAAAATCAATATTAAAACACATTAATATGGCATCGTTAGCAGGAACAAAAACAGAACAAAATTTATTAAAAGCATTTGCCGGCGAATCGCAGGCTCGTATGCGTTATGACTACTTTGCAAAACAAGCTAAAAAAGAAGGCTTGGAACAAATC
>JAUVDE010000058.1 GCA_030595485.1 Draconibacterium sp. | reverse complement strand
AAGGACAGCTAAAAATTAACTGTCCCTTTTCTGTGTAGCGAGAGGGCGACTTGAACGCCCGACCTTCCCGATAGTAATCGGGACGCTCTTTTCCTATTTCTATTTTATAAAAAAAGGACAGCTAAAAATTAACTGTCCCTTTTCTGTGTAGCGAGAGGGCGACTTGAACGCCCGACCTCGTGATTATGAATCACGCGCTCTAACCAGCTGAGCTACCTCGCCATTTGTTTTCCAAAATTGCGGTGCAAATATAGTATTTATTTTTATTTCCGATTATTTTTCTGAAGAATTTTACGTAGAACTTTATTGCGCCAATTTTTCGGTGTTGTATGTTACGTTCTTATTAATTATATTGCCGAAAATCAGGCTCATGACAGACAAAATAAAAATCGAACTAGAATACGTAATTAATTGTTCACCTAAAGTATTATATAACAGGCTAAGTACAGCGTCTGGTTTAACCGAATGGTTCGCCGATGATGTACGTATTCGTGGAAAGCAATACACTTTTGTATGGGAAGGTTCGGAGCAAACTGCCGAAATGACTTTGCATAAAGACAATAAATTGGTGCGCTTTAGTTGGGTGGAAGAAGAAGGCACCTACTTCGAATTTAAAATTAACCGCGACGAGCTTACGAATGATGTGTCGTTGATAGTTACTGATTTTACTGATGAAGATGAAAAAGATGAAACCGAAGGTCTTTGGAATTCGCAGGTGTCCGAGTTAAAACATGTGTTAGGCTCATAATTCATGTTAATTATTTAAACTCATTCGTACATTTTTGTCGTCATAAATATTTCTTAACTTTTTTTACATTACTAATTCCCAAAATAACTTAGTTTTGTACACGTTTCTGAAAAAGAACAACTATTAAATGAAGCGTTTACACATATACGTTATAAAGTCTTTTCTGGGGCCATTTTTTATGACCTTTTTCATTGTGCTGTTTGTACTACTCATGCAGTTTCTGTGGAAATATGTTGATGATTTGGTTGGGAAAGGTCTTGATTTTAAGGTTTTGGGTGAAATGATGTTTTATGCATCGTTTGCACTTTTACCTTTTGCCTTTCCCTTGGCTATGTTGCTGGCTTCAATTATGACTTTTGGATCCTTAGGCGAAAATTACGAACTGGTTGCCATGAAGGCCTCCGGTATATCGCTATCCAGAATAATGCGACCATTAGTGGTTATTGCAATATTAGTGACGCTAACTGCATTTTATTTTGCAAACAATGTATTGCCCCAAACCAACCTTAAGTTTTCTACTCTACTTTATAGTGTAAAAAAACAACGTCCAGAGTTGGTGCTACAGTCTGGCGTGTTTACCAACGAAATGGATGGTTACAGTATTAAAGTTGGAAGTAAAAATAACGAAAGTAAGATGTTGTACGACTTGTTGATTTACGACCACACTGGTGGAAAATCAAACGAGAGTGTAACCGTTGCCGATTCGGGATTTCTGAAGATTACTGAAGATAAAAGATACATGGTGCTAAACTTATTTCATGGAGAAAACTACGTGGAGCAAAAGCCAAATAATCGGAAGAAAAAAGATAATCATGCCTATCAGCGCAACCGTTTTGATGAACAAACCATTAGGGTTAAAGTGCGTAACTTTGAGTTTAACCGGCGCGATGAAAGTATATTTCGCAATCAGTACCGAATGCTGAATATTAAGGATTTGAGTTTAATGGAGGACACACTTCATAGTGATTACTACACACGCCTTCGGAATTATATGCTGCAGATAAATGTTACACCAACAGTAACAAAACGAATGTTTAACCTTACAGTTCAACACGATTCTTTAAAAAGAAAAGACCAAGTGGTTGGTGCAGACTCGATATTTAATTTTGATGAACATTTTGCAGGAATAGATAAATGGGTAAAAGCCGAAATTGTAGGAACTGCGCTCGAAAATGCCCGCAGCATCGTACAAAATATTAGTATGTACCAAGGGCAATTGTATATTAAAAAGAAAACTTTAAATAAATACAAGATGGAACGGCATAAAAAGTTCACGCTTTCGTTTGCCGTACTTATTTTCTTTTTCATCGGTGCTCCACTAGGTGCAATTATCCGAAAAGGTGGGCTAGGAATGCCGGTTGTGGTGTCTATCCTTTTGTTTATTTTGTATTACGTGGTTTCCATAAGTGGTGAAAAAACGGCTCGCGAAGATGTGTGGGCAATGGTTAATGGAATGTGGTTTTCGTCATATATATTTTTACCGGTGGGAATATGGTTGTCCTATAAAGCTGCAACCGATGCTTCGGTCATGGCCACTGAAACCTATACTAAGTTTTTTAGTAAGTTAGGTTTGCATAAACTATTCTCGAAAAAGAAAACTGAAAAATAGCTAAGCATGAGAATTTTGCAGGTAACAAATAAGGTGCCGTACCCAAGCAAAGATGGAGGTGCTATTGCCTGTATTAATTTGTGTAAGGGTTTTGCTCATTTGGGGAACAAGGTTACTGTTTTGGCCATGAATACACTAAAACACCATGTCGAGTTAGACGAAATACCCGATAGTATTAAAGATCTTGCCGAGTTCCATTTAGTAAATGTTCCGGCTCCAATAAATGCTTTTGCTGCGCTTGGCAATTTACTCTTTTCTAAAAAACCCTACAATGCGGTTCGTTTTATAGATAAACATTTTGAGAAAGAACTAGCTCAGCTTCTGGAAGAAAATACATTTGATATAATTCAGCTTGAGGGTTTATATGTACTTCCTTACATTCCGGTTATTCGCAGCAAATCAAATGCAACAGTAGTTTATCGGGCTCACAATATTGAGTTTGAAATTTGGCAGCGAACCACAAGCATTACAAAAGGATTGTCAAAAAGATATTTTAAAATCCTGACACAAAGAATAAGGCGTTTCGAAATAGGATTATTAAATAGCTACGATTTGTTGGTGCCAATAACCGATCGTGATGGGGATATGCTTGATGAGTTGGGAAATACAAAACCAAAACATGTTTCACCAACCGGAATTGATGCTTCGGTGCTTGTGCCCAATGCAAAAAATATCGAACATCCTTCGCTCTTTCACATTGGTTCTCTTGAATGGTCGCCAAACCAGGAAGGTTTAGTTTGGTTTTTAAATCATTGTTGGTTCGATATTCATAAAAGGTACCCGGAACTAAAATTTTACATTGCCGGACGAAATGCACCGCAATGGTTAATTAAAAAGTTTGATTTACCCAATGTGATTTTCGAAGGTGAGGTGGCAGATGCCTACGATTTCATGAATTCAAAATCGATAATGGTAGTGCCTCTGTTTTCAGGAAGTGGTATGCGCATTAAAATTATAGAAGGTATGGCACTGGGAAAGAGCATTGTTTCAACTCCAATTGGTGCCGAAGGTTTAAATATTAGTCCAAACGAAAATATTCTTATTGCTGAAGAGCGTGAGCTTTTTACTTCAGCTATTTCTGAATTAATAGACAATCGGGAATTATTTGACAAAATTGGAAAGAATGCCATTGAGTTTATACTCGAAAAATTTGATAATTTAGAGGCTGCAGGCAAACTAATTGAGTTTTATAAACTAAATGCCAAATGATTTTAACCACTCTGTTTTGGGGGCTTCTACTAATATTAGTCTATACTTATGTAGGGTATGGAATTATTCTTTGGTTATTGGTAAAACTTAAAAAGCTTTTTTTTAATAAAAGTATTTTAAGCTTTAGTTCTGATTATGAGCCGGATGTATGTTTGTTTGTAACTGCTTTTAACGAAAAGGATTACATCAGGCAGAAAGTTGAGAATTCATTTCAGCTTGATTATCCCAAAGACAAAATACAATATCTGTGGATTACAGATGGTTCAGACGATGGAACTCCCGATGTGCTTCAGCAGTATAACGAACTTGAGATTCATCATCAGCCCGAAAGAAGAGGGAAAATGCATGCCATGAACCGGGGGATGAAGTTTGTAAAAGCACCCATCGTAATATTCTCCGATTCAAATACCATATTAGGCAAAGATTCAATCCGCGAGATTGTAGCCAAATTCAGTAACCCCGAAGTAGGTTGTATTGCAGGTGAAAAGCGAATTGTTGAACATAAAGCGGAAGCCGCTGCTGGTGCCGGTGAAGGTTTGTATTGGAAAATGGAATCGTGGATTAAACACAACGATTCGGAGTTGAACTCGGCAGTAGGAGCAGTAGGGGAGTTATTTGCCATAAGAACCGAGTTATTTGAAGATGTTGAAATCGATACTTTACTCGACGATTTTATTATCTCGCTTCGAATAGCACAAAAAGGTTATAAAATTGCGTATACACCAAATGCTTATGCCGAAGAAACCGCATCCTTAAATGTTCAGGAAGAATTAAAACGAAAAATTAGAATTGCAGCCGGCGGTATTCAGACCATCTTCAGGTTAAAGAGTTTGTTGAATCCTTTTAAAAACGGAATCCTTACCTGGCAGTATTTTTCGCATAAAGTTTTACGGTGGGCCTTTGCACCGCTCTCTTTGTTTATTTTATTTATAGTGAACCTGTTGTTAGTAGCTCAGCAGCAAAATTGGACATTCGGAAACTTTTATGCTTTATTCTTTTATGTTCAATGTATATGTTACTGTGTTGCATTAATGGGCTGGTATTTCGAGAATCGAAAAATAAGGCTTAAAGCTTTTTTTGTACCCTATTATTTTGTCATGATTAACTACGCTTCAGTAAGAGGAATCTTAAGGTATTTAATAGGGAAACAAACTGTTAATTGGGAAAAATCAAAGCGGGCGTAGCTATTGTCCCACGTCAAATTGTTTTGTTGACAGAGAAGGTTAGCTTTCACCATACTCTTCAAAATATCTTTTTTCTAAGGAACTACAACGTTTAATGGTTCTTCTGGTCCACTCCAGCATTAATTCATCCTTTTCTTCCTGACTTAGCTGCCAGTTTAATCCTTCGGTCTCACGCATTTTTAAGCTTAAATGATGAAGGGTAATTGCCGCCGATACCGATATGTTAAAACTTTCGGTAAAACCGTACATTGGTATTTTTAAGAACTCGTCGGCTTCGTTTAAAATAGCATCAGTTAAACCAGGTAGTTCCGAACCAAAAACCAAGGCCGTTTTTCCTTTGGCAATATCAAAATTCTGTAGTTCCTGGTCGTTGGTGTGTGGTGTGGTGGCAACAATCCTGTAGCCTTCTTTTTTTAAGTGTTTAATGGCTGCCAGACTATTATTTTCCGTTTCGTTGTATTTGTTTAGTGTGAGCCATTTCGAAGCACCCAATGAAACTTCTCTGTTATCTTGAAATTCGTTACGACTTTCAATAATATGCACATCTTGAATTCCAAAACAATCACAGGTGCGTAAAACAGCACTTGCGTTTTGTGGCTGAAAAATATCTTCCAAAACAACCGTAAGGTGTTTGGTTCGCATATCTATAACTTTATTGAATAAATCAAGGCGGTTGGGAGTAAGATATCTGGTGATATATTCTAATAGTGTCGGCTGCATAATTTTATCTTCTGTAGTCTACTCATTTTCATAAAAGAAAAAGGGAAGCATTTTGCTTCCCTTTTTCAATTTTTTCACTTATTCGTATTGTTACGATACAGCGTCAGCTAATTCAGCACCAGCTTTAAATTTAACAACTTTTTTAGCTGCAATCATAATTTCTTTACCAGTTTGCGGGTTTCTACCAGTTCTGGCAGCACGTTCCGATACAGAGAATGAACCGAATCCGATAAGAGCAACTCTGTCACCACCTTTAAGAGCGTCAGTTGTTGCGCCTACAAATGCGTCAAGAGCTTTTTTTGCGTCAGCTTTACTTAGGCCAGCTTTTTCGGCCATAGCATCAATTAATTGTGCTTTGTTCATAAGGTAAAATTTTAAATAATTAATTAAGTGATTGAAATTAAGTAACTTAGTTCTTAATATTTATTCTGTAATATTATGAATTAATTCAGTATTAAATGTGTTTGAAATCTTCAAACATCAGTAAAATCAATAGTTTCAGAGAACATTTTTAAAGTTTAGCTAAATTCTGAAATATGTTTTAGAAAAGCAAACCATGGAACTATTTTTTTTAAAGTATTTTTTCAAAAAATTATAAAAAAGTGTTTTGTAGATTAAAAAAATAATCTACTTTTGCACCGCATCTGGAGAGATGGCAGAGTGGTCGAATGCGGCGGTCTTGAAAACCGTTGTACCGCGAGGTACCGGGGGTTCGAATCCCTCTCTCTCCGCAACGAAAACCATCAGAGAAATCTGGTGGTTTTTTTTGTTTCAAATTGTGTTGATAACTTTTGGGAATGAGACCCCGGCAAGCCCCTGTTTTTCAGTATTTCAACCATTTTTTACTAAAATTCTATAAGTTTTAACGATAATTTTCTTCATCAGCCTTCACTTTTTGTGTCGTTAGGGGTCATCTTTCCTTTAAAATAAGGTTTAATACCGCATGTTATTCAAACTTTTGAAGTAGGCAAAGGATTTGGGCACATTAAATGGTTTCGAATAAAGATTTAATAAGCACAAAATTTAATTTATTAAATTAATTTGTCATATTTGTAGTACAAATAGAATTTGGTAAATATGATTAATAAACTTTCGTCAACAACATTAGCCGATCAGGTTGAAAAACATATTATTCAATACATTCGAACAAATACTCTTGTGCCCGGAGATGGGCTGCCTAATGAAATGCAGTTTATGGAGATGTACGGTACCAGTCGAAATGTAATTCGGGAAGCACTAAGTCGATTACGAATGTTGGGAATTGTACAGTCGCGAACTAAGCGTGGGATGGTAGTGACCGAGCCTCCGTTGTTAAGTAGTTTTCGAAAAGTAATGGATCCGCAGTTGCTTAGTATTAAAACAATTAAGGAAATGATGGGAATGCGCATTGTTTTAGAGCTTGGTTTAGCCGAATTTTTGTTTGAAAATGTTTCAAATGATGATATATCTGAGCTGGAACAAATTGTATCGAGACAACAGGCAATAGGTGTTAATAATCTTTCGGTTGAGGATGAAATGTTATTTCACTCCAAAATATATAAAATTGCTGGCAATGATTTCATATCACAGTTTAATGAAATTATGCATCCCATATTCGTTTTCGTGAAACATAATTATGACGATTATTTTAAACCTCTTAGTCAAAATCTTGATGATAACGGCAAAATGGTAAATCATAAACAACTGCTTAGTTTCATTAAATTGAATGATAAAGAAGGATACTATAAAGCTACGCGAGGTCATTTACAGCCATATTGGGAATTTATTTACAATTTTAAATAGGAATAGAATGATATCCTAATCACAAAATCAATTAAGAGTCAGAAAAAAATAGTTATCATGAATAAATATATTATCATTTTGTCTTTGGCGTTTTTAGTAGCGTGTAATTCGACACCTGAAAATCCAACCATTGCTACTTTAGGATTCAATAACTGTGAATCGGGCGATATTACAGAAATCAATGAAAATGGAATACAGGTGCTGGCAGCTCCCAACAATATTCGTATTTATCCTAAAAAAGGAAAAACAACACCCAATTGTTTGCATTTAACAGGTGGCGAAAATAAAACGTTCGAGCTGGTGAACACGACTGGCGAAACAGCCAAATACCTTAGCTTTTCTGCCGAAAGGTGGACGTCAAAACCTCCATTTCAATTTAAAGTAGAAGCATTTGACGGGGTGAATTGGAGCCGAATATATATTGGCGATTCAGAAATAAAAACCGGAAATTTTCCAAACGAAGTATTTTTAACCTTGCCCGATGCTAAAAATCAACGTGTAAGGCTTACTTCAACTACTGCCGAAACCGGAGGTGTTTTAATCGACGATGTAACCTTCTTTTCGGGTGCCGATATGCAAATTGATTCCGTAATCGTCGCTGATAAACAATTGCCGGTGTTAAAAGGGAAAAAACACAACGAAGTGCTGAATCTTCAGATTTTTGCAAATGGATTTAGCGAGCCACAGAATCTGGAAGAACTGGAATTTTCAGTTTCTGAATCTGGACTTGGAAATAGTATTGAGAAGATAGAAGTGTTATACTTAAAAGAGGCTGGGAGTATTGAAAAATCAGTTTCATTTGGAACAAAGAATATTCAAGATAATACGATTGTGTTTGAAGGTTCGCAAGAACTTACGCATGGTATAAACGATGTAATTCTGAGTGTTCGATTAAAAGATGAAGCTGATATTGGTAATTTTATTCAGGCTGAATGTATTTCTGTGAAAATTAATGGTAAAAAATATTCTCCAAAAGCGACACAAACATCGGCAAAAAAGATGGGAATAGCACTTCGTCAGCATAATGATGACGGCGTTGATACCTATCGAATTCCGGGCTTGGCAACTACCAATAAAGGAACGTTAATTGGAGTTTACGATATTCGCCGAAACAGTGGAGTCGATTTGCAAGATGACATTGATGTTGGTATGAACCGCAGTACCGATGGTGGACAAACATGGGAACCTATGGAAATAATAATGGACATGGGAGAATGGGGCGGATTACCCAACGACGAAAATGGAATTGGAGATCCTGCAGTTTTAGTCGACCGAAAAACAAATACAATTTGGGTGGCAGCCGTTTGGGCGCATGGTCATCCGGGGCAACGCAATTGGTGGGCATCTAAACAGGGTTTGACACCGGAAAAGACTAGCCAGTTTGTTTTGGTAAAATCCGAAGATGATGGTCTTACTTGGTCTAAGCCAATAAATATTACCAATCAGATAAAAGATAAGGAATGGCATTTGTTGTTGCAGGGCCCCGGAAAAGGAATAACACTAAAAGATGGGACATTGGTTTTTCCTGCTCAGTTTAAAGACAAAGAAGAAATGCCGCACTCCACAATTATTTGGAGTAAAGACCATGGTCGTACATGGACAATTGGAACAGGTGCAAAATCAAATACAACAGAGGCGCAGGTGATTGAACGAAACGATGGGAGTTTAATGTTGAATATGCGCGATAATCGTAATCGCACAGATGCTTCCGAAAGTAATGGGCGCTCGGTTTATGTAAGCAACAATTTGGGAAAAACATGGACAAAACACCCAACATCTCGCACCAATGTTTTACAGGAATCAACCTGTCAGGCGAGTATAATAAAAGACGAATTTCTTATCAACGGCGAAAAAAAGAGTGTTGTTCTATTTTCGAATCCAAATGCCAGAAGTGGCCGCCACCACATGACCATAAAAGTAAGTTTTGATGATGGCGAAACCTGGCCTGAAAAACACCAGTTGCTTATTGACTCAGGTAGTGGTCGTGGTTATTCATGCATGACAAAAATTGATGACAAACACATCGGTATACTTTATGAAGGAAGTCAGGCTGATTTGATTTTTCAGAAGTTCTCGCTTGAGGAAATATTGAACGAGAAATAGTAGTAAAATGAAGATTTGGAATAAAACCAACAGGATATTTTTAGTTTTTGCCCTTTTGTTTTGCGTCATTATTAAGCAGGATATAAAGGCACAGGTAAATC
The DNA here is from genome assembly GCA_030595485.1 of Draconibacterium sp. GTDB lineage: Bacteria > Bacteroidota > Bacteroidia > Bacteroidales > Prolixibacteraceae > Draconibacterium. The sequence goes on along the minus strand of JAUVDE010000058.1, from coordinate 3,295 downwards.
TAATACCTAAACCACAGGAGATAAATTTAGGTAATAAAAAGATTGAGTTTTCCTCAATAACAATTCTTGCCAATAAGGAGTTTGACAACGAAGTAGCGTTTTTAAAACAATATTTAGTCAAAAAAAATATTTCTGAATCTCAGATAAATCCCCTGCAAATTAGAATCAGAAAAGGTGAGGTGAAAAATCCCTTCAACTTTGATGGAGCCTATTCCTTATCGGTTTCCGATGAGCTTGTTTTGCAAGCTCCAAGCGCTTCTGGTATATTTTACGGAATCCAAACCTTAAAACAGCTCATCGAAAAAAAAGAAAATAAATTCAGTATTCCTGAAGTTGAAATTAACGATTGGGCAGCTTTTAAAATAAGAGGTTTTATGCACGATGTAGGTCGAAACTACCAATCGCCCAAACTTTTGAAAGAGCAAATTGATGTGCTGGCTTCGTACAAGTACAATGTTTTTCACATGCACCTCACCGATAATCCCGGATGGCGTTTGGAAAGCAAGTTATATCCCGAATTACAATCGAAGGAAGCCACCAGCCGAAAACCAGGGATGTACTATACGCAAGAGGAAATGAAAGATATTATCGAATATTGTAGGGTTCGACACATTACACTAATTCCCGAAATTGATATTCCCGGGCACACAGTAGCTTTTCGCTTAGCCTTGGGAATTAAGTCGATGAACAGCCCTGATGTTCAAAAAATAATTATTGAATTAATTGATGAACTTTGCGCATTAGCTTCTCCGAAAATAATGCCTTACATTCATTTGGGAACCGACGAAGTGAGGGAGCAAGCCGAAAAAGTAGACAAAGATTATTTGGTGCCATTAATTCAGCAAATTCATAAGAACGGACGCCAATATATTTCGTGGTGGCACGGTATTCAGACCCCCGGCGACAGTACTTCCATAAAACAGCTTTGGGCACAATACGAAACCTTGGAAGGGCATCCTTACATCGATTCGCGTTCGAATTACATCAATCATCTCGATCCATTAGCAGGAATTGGACGTTTGTTTTTTCAGCAGCCTTGCCGGGCAGAACATGGCGATTCCTTGCGCTTGGGAGGAATTCTTTGTTGCTGGCCCGACAATCGGGTTGAGGATGAGCGAAAAATTCTACAGCAAAACGCAGTTTATCCGTTTATGCTTGCCTACAGCGAACCAATTTGGCGAGGAGTAAAATCGACCGGAGATAAATATTGGGCGCAATTACCTCCAAAAAATTCTCTGGAATACAAAGCTTATCAAGATTTTGAAGATAGAATTCTTGTTCATCGCGATACATATTTTGCAGACCAAGAATTTCCATTTCTTAGAAATGGACATATCCCTTGGAAAATAATTGGGCCATTAAATCACAAGGACGATTTATCAAAATCATTTGAAGTAGAAAAGGTGATTAAGGATAATTATGAAATTGATGGTGACGAGTTTTCGTGGAATAAAACAACACTGAACGGTGGAACCATTCATCTGAAACACTTTTTTGGATTTCCTTCAACAGTTCAAGAGAAAAAAGGAACTGTTTATGCACTCAATTATATCTATTCTGATAAGGATCAAGAATTAGATTTCTGGATTGGATTTCATGGCTGGTCGCGTTCTGGCGGTCGCAGGGGAGGACCCAGCCCGGAACTCGGACAGTGGCACACCACAAATCCAAAAATTTGGGTGAACGAGAAAGAAATTGCTCCTCCTGTATGGAAGCAACCTGGGCTTGCTGCTGATACACCCGAAATTCCCTTTGTCGATGAAGATTACTATTACCGTCAGCCAAGCAAAATCAAACTAAAAAAAGGTTGGAACAAATTTCTGTTGAAAGTTCCACATGGTGGTACTTCATGGAAATGGATGTTTACCTGTGTTCCGGTGTTTGTAGATGGAAATAATATCAGGGAAGTTCAAGGAATAAAGTATGCAACTGAAGTAGAAAAATGAAATTAGAAAGCAATAAGATGTACCTTAAAAATATAAGTATGAATAGATTGATTTTATCTTTAGTAACCCTGTTGTTTGCACTAAGCCTTGATGCTCAGGAAGAAAAACCACAAATGGCAAAAGGGCTAATCGAGTACTACGATCTATTTAACGCTACCGAAAATGAAAATGTGGCGTGTTACCGCATTCCGGCAATTGTTACCGCATCAAACGGAGATTTGATTGTTGCTATTGACGAGCGGGTTCCATCGTGCGGAGATTTAAAATGGAGTGGAGACATTAACATTGTTGTACGCAGAAGTTCAGACAATGGTAAAACTTGGTCCGACATAGAAATGATAGTTGACTTTCCGGAAGGGAAATCAGCGTCTGATCCTTCGATGATTGTGGACGAATCGACCAACGAAATTTTCCTTTTCTACAACTTTATGGATTTAGATAAGGAACGCGACGTATATTATTTGCACTACGTAAAAAGCACCAACAATGGTAAAAGCTGGAGCGAACCTGTTGATATAACTTCGCAAATTGCTAAGCCCGAATGGAAAAACGATTTTAAATTTATTACATCAGGGCGCGGGATTTACACAAGTACGGGCAAAATGTTGCATTGTATGGTAAACCTGAATAGCGGGCTTCATGTTTTCGGTAGCGACGACCATGGCAAATCGTGGTATTTTATCGATACGCCGGTACAACCTGCAAACGAATCGAAAATTGTAGAATTGGCAGATGGTAGCTGGATGATTAACAGTCGGGCCAACGGAAAAGGAATGCGTTATGTGCATGTTTCAAAGGATGAAGGCAAATCGTGGCAAACCCGCCCCGAACCTGAATTAATAGACCCCGGGTGCAATGGAAGTATTATTCGTCACACTTCTATCAAAGAAGGTTATAAAAAGAATCGACTACTTTTTTCCAACGCTAAAATGGAAAAAGGGCGTACTAATATGACCGTCAGAATAAGTTACGATGAGGGTAAATCGTGGTCGGAAGGCAAAACTATTTATCCGGGAGGTTCGGCTTATTCCGATTTAACAATTCTTGAAAATGGTGACATCGCTTTGTTCTTCGAAAAGGACGGACACAAAGAGAATCCATTTTTAAGTTTCTCTTTGGAATGGCTGACGGATGGAAAAGATAAATTGGAAAAGCCAATTGAGGTTTCAACAAAACTATTTAACTATCCAATTCTTAAAGGGAAAGAGACAAATCCTTTTATGCGAATTGCAATTGAAAATTATTTTGCTGATAAAAACCTTGAATCGCTTCTTTTAAACTTGGGAGAATCAAAACCTTCTGGAATAAAATCATTTCGTTTATATTCTACCGGAAAAGATTCGCTTTTC
>JAUVDE010000132.1 GCA_030595485.1 Draconibacterium sp. | reverse complement strand
CACCATACACTTCATTCATGGCTTTAAAGTTGGCCATATCACTTAACAAGCAAGTCGACTTAACCACATCAGCAAAAGAATAACCAGCTTCAGTTAAAATAGCCTCAATATTTTTCATTACCCGTTGAGTTTGTTCTACAATACCACCCTCAACCAATTTCATAGTTTCAGGAACCAAAGGCACTTGCCCCGAAATGTAAAGAGTTCCATTCACTTCCACTGCCTGGCTATAAGGACCAATTGCGGCAGGTGCTTTATCTGTTGCAATAATTCGTTTCATAATATTATTCTATTTATTTGTTTTGGGGAAGATACAAGAACGGTGGTTAAATATCAATGATTGATTGAAAGAGATTGATGGAGATTGAATTTGAGATTGAACAAACCAACAAGCAACAGCGTATAACCTGCAAGCTGAAAACCCGCAAATTAAGATTGAAAACAGATTGAATTTGAGACTGATTAAGATTGAACGAACCATCAACCAACAACATACAACCACTAACTTCCAACCAACTTTGTTTAAAACTCAAAATTATCGTAGTGACTTTGTTGTTTCTTTAGTTTTAAATCGGCTAACATCGACGACGATGCACTAAGTGTAAAACTGTAACTTTTTCGGAATCCAAAAGGCACGAAGTTAAACGACATATTCCAACAGTGTAAATCGCGTGTTAAATTAAAGGTAGTAAACGAAAATGCCATCGCTTCAATATCAAAGTTAGTATTGGCACTTAGTTTCCATTTTTCGGTAATACTTAAGTTACCCCGAAATCCCAATGTTTGAGTCACCCTACCGTTTGGATACGAGGATGAAGCACCCGAATAGCTTAAACTATAATCAAAACCAACATCCCAGGGCATATCAAAGTCAACATAATTATTGTAAATGGGCAGCAAAGGAGTATCTTCCGGAGCACCACTTTCCCCTTCCCCACTAGCTTGACCTTGACCTTTGCTTTCACTATTTTCTTTTCCTTTTCCTTTTTTATCTTTCGATTTAAAGTTCATTCCAAACGATAAATTGGCACGGGTAATCCTACCTAGTTTTCCCAATCCACTGCTTTCGTTCCAAGCATATTTATGAATACGACGATAATTTTCGTCAACCATATATGGATCGAGAATAGTTCCCATATTAATGCTCACTCCTGCAACTGTAGTACGTGCCCGAATAGATATTGGAGCCAAATTTAACGAATCGGCAATTAAATTGTACGAACTCGCAAAACTCAGGTTATCAATAATTTTAACTTTTCGAAACTTCTGTTCAGCATCACTCTTTGTCGAATCACGCGTGTCCAGCATTTTCATTTCAAGATTATTGTTTAACGAGAAAGAAATTGCACCCGATTCTCCCCTACCCGGCGAACCACCATAAACACCGCCCAAGTTAGTATCGTAATATGATGTTGTAGAATCACGCTGAACTTCTTGCCAATAACCAAACTTCTCTTGACCAAAATCGGGTCGATAACTAAAGGCAATCGATGGAGTCATTTTATGTCGAATACCCTTTATTTTTGAGTTTGGGTTTCTTGGCATAAACATTCCATAAATATTAGTCGATGAACTAACGCTGTATGCATAATCGTAAACACGGTTTAACCCGGTTACGGTATCAACCCTAATATCACTTGGTATCCCTGATGGGTTATCCGGAAAATTCCCTCCTTCAACATAGTTATAGTTGAATTGTTTGAAATACCACTTTTCGTTGTAGCTAATACCCGGGCTAAAGTTTACATATTTCATCAAGTTAAAACTAGGGAATGAAATGGGTATATTATGTTTAAGTCCATTTTTCCAATCAGTAGCAAACGAACTGCTTAAAATTTCATCTTCTCTGGCATGAATAGAATTTTTTAAGTTACCCGTATAATTCAAACCAAACTTCTCGTAAAACTTCATCTTTCCACTTCTGGCCTTTTTTCGAAAAGGATAAACTTTAGCCATGCTAAAAGTCATCTCGGGCAACGAAAGCGACATGGTACTGTCTTTTGTATTTTGCGAATGACGTAAGTTTGCAGAAAAGTTGAACGGTGTATTTTCAAATTTACGAGAGTACGAAATACTCGACGATTTGGTTGTTGTCAGGTAATCGGTTGTATTGTAGGCATTCTCCCGATCATTTCCACTCGACGATAAATTTACACTAGCCGAAAAAGTTTGGTTAGGATTTGCTTTCGAATCTTGCGAATGCGACCACATTAATTTATACTGTTTCGATTTGCGATAAGTATCTAAACCTTTTTCACCGTATTGATTAATACCATAGTCGAATCCAAAGTTGCCGCTAAATTTGTAACGTTTCCGATAATTGGTTTTAATACGTGTTCCCCACGACCCTTTTGAATATATATCGCCTTGCACTGAAAGGTCGAAATACTGACTTGCCGCCCAATAATACCCCCCGTCGCGTAAGAAAAAACCACGATTTTGCTCTTCACCATACGTTGGCATTAATATACCCGACGAATAGCTGGGTGAATTTGGAAAATAACCAAAGGGAATTATTGGAAAATAAATAGGGAAATCTTCAAGAACCATATAAGCCGGCCCGGTTATAATTTTTTTATCCGAAATTACTTTTGCTTTTGTCAAGTGTAAATAAAAGTGAGGATGGTCAGCATCGCAGGTAGTATATTTTGCTTTTTCGGTAATAAAAACCTCTGACCCAATTTTTTTTGCACGGTCACTGTGTATATAACCTTCTCCCTGCGTAGAAACAACGCTTGTAATAAAGGCTTTTTCCGTTTCGAAATTATAATGGAGTGTTTCAACCTCGTATTCCTCGGCACCTTGCTTAAACACTGGCTTTTGCTGTATCTCACCTAAGGTATCCAGAATTCCTTCAGCATATATCTCTTTGGTTTCTAAATCCAATTCAATATAATAAGCAGTTAACTCAATGTTCTGGTAAGTAACTTTTGCCTCATTGTATAAATAAACCTTTTGTCCGTCAATCGATACGATCATCGAATCGGTAGCATTGTAGTTAATTGGCTCATTCAAAAAGGGCTTGTCCACCGAATCAGTAGCAATAGTATCTAACGGCGCAAATCCTGCTAAAGTAGTATCAATCTCCCCACCTCTACCCATAAAGGTATCAACAGGCATTTCGTATTCCTCAGATAGCGTAATACTCGGCTCCTGAGCGAATAAAAGAAAGGGTATAACAATAAATAAGTATGTTACTATTATTTTGTACAAATTGTTTTCTGTGTTTCAACTTTAATATGGCTCGACAAAAATATAAATATGGGCAATACTATTGCGATAATAGATGCAAAATAATTCTAATATTTATATTTTTAACCTCTATTAAGCCTTGTATTGAGCTAATCAATATTAAATCTCGATACATAGTATACTAATACAAGGTTTTTATCGGTTTTATAGCAACAGGAAAACACAACATTGATTACATGAAAATAAAAATTACTACATATTTAGTTACCGTCATTTTGTTCATTTCTATTTTAACGACTCCAACATATGCATCCGACAAAAATGGTTCTAAAATATCAGTGGTTGTTATCGACCCTGGCCATGGAGGGAAAGACCCGGGAGCTAGTATTGGACATGCGCAGGAAAAAGATATTGTACTGGATATTGCAATTAAATTAGGTAGTATCCTTCAGCAAAATCACCCTGATGTAAAAGTTATTTATACACGAACTAAAGATGTGTTTATTCCCTTGCATAAAAGAGCAGAAATTGCAAACAAAAGCGAAGCCGATCTTTTTATTTCTATCCATGTAAATGCTGTGGATGCAAAATCGGTGCAAGGAACCGAGACTTTTGTTTTAGGACTTCACCGTAATAAAGAAAACCTTGAAGTAGCACAAAAGGAGAATGCCGCCATTCTTTTAGAGGAGAATTACCAGGCTACATACGAAGACTTTGACCCAAATTCAGACGAATCGTACATTATGTTTGCCAGTATGCAGGAAGAGTTTCAGAAGCAAAGTGTATTGTTCGCATCAAATATTCAGGATGAATTTAGGACACATGCCAAGCGAATTGACCGAAGCGTAAAAATGGCGGGGTTTTTAGTTTTACGCAGAACGACCATGCCCAGTGTGCTGATTGAAACAGGTTTTTTAAGCCATTCAAAAGAAAGAGATTTTTTACTTAGCCAAGCAGGACAAAGCACCCTCGCTAAATCAATTTACAAGGCTTTCGACAACTACAAAACAGAAGTGGAAGAGAAAAGCAAGTTTAATTTGGTGAGCCAACAAATTGCTCCTCCACCTGCACCTACAGAGCCAGTAAATACACAAATTGAAACAAAACCTAAAGCGCCAATCTCGACCGTAAAAATAGAAACAAAACCTGAAAAAGAAGAAATCCCAATTGTAAAAACAAAATCAGACCTTTATTATTCGGTACAAATTATTGCACTTAAAAGAAATCTGGAGCCAACTCCTGAGAATTTCAACGGAGAAACAAAAATATTCAGGGTAGATTCTCCAGATATTAACCGTTACTTCTCGGGAAAGTTTGAAACACTTGAAAAAGCAAATGCTGAAAAAAATAGAATCCGGAGAAACTACGAAAGTGCTTTTGTTGTCGCATTCCGCAATAATGAGTTAATTTCTGTAAAAAAGGCTTTAGAGAACAGGTGAAAAAAAGTCGAATTATTTACTTTTACACTAAATATTGTAATTTACCACAATGAGACTATCAAAATTTACACGTCTGGGAATTTTAATCGTATTTTCTATAACTGCATTAATTTGGGGATTAAGCTACTTAAAAGGAAACGACATTTTTAAAAAGAATAATTCCTACCATGTTTACTACAACCGTGTTGATGGTTTAGTAAAAGCCAATTCGGTACTACTTAATGGATTTAAAGTAGGACAAGTTAGCGATGTAAAATTTGTTCCTGATAACAGTGGTCAACTTATCGTAAGTTTTTCTGTTGATTCGGAATTTAGAATTCCGGTTAACTCCATTGCTCGTATTGTTAGTAGCGATATTATGGGAACTCGTTCCATAGAAATTATTTTTAGCGAAGAAAAGGAACTTTATAATCCAAACGACACTATTCAGGGTGCGGTAGAGGCTGCTTTAAAAGAACAGGTTAGCATGCAAGTGCTTCCTTTAAAGTATAAAGCAGAAGAATTACTTGGCACCATCGACTCTGCAATTACTGTTCTAACGGTTATTCTAAACGAAGATGCCCGCGACAACTTAAAGGCAAGCTTCGAGAACTTTAACCTTACCATGCAAAATCTTGAAAACACAACTGCCCAACTCGAAGATTTGATAGTAACCCAAAAAGATACCATCAAAAACATAATTGGAAATCTGAATGATTTAAGTAGTGTATTTAAGGACAATGCACAAAACTTGGAATCAATAATGGTTAATCTTGAATCATTTTCTGATACGCTTTCAAATATTTCTGTAACACCAATGCTAGATAACTTAACTGCTGCTTCCAATAAAATCAGTATAACACTTGATAAACTAAACAGTGACGAAAGTACAGCCGGATTATTACTAAACGACACAGAACTCTACGAATCGATAAACGCATTAGCCGAAAATCTAGGATATTTAGTTAGCGACATTCAACAAAATCCGAAACGATACCTAAAATTTTCGGCTATGGATTTTGGTAAAGAAGTATATATAAATACAATAGACGACGCCTCGGGAAAAGATATCGTTTTTAAAATACATTTAGTATCAAGTAAATCGAAAGTGGATACCAAAGGAGATGTATTTAAAGGAATAAAAGATGTTGAAGAATACCAATCGGGTAACGTATATTCCTATTTAACTGGCTCAACAAGTATTTATTCGGAAATAGAAGATATTCACAATTCAGTACGAGTGGCTTTTCCTGAATCAACTGTGGTTGCATTTAAAAATGGACGGTTGATAAAAATTGAAAAAGCACTCAAATCACTACGCTAATTAAGGACAAATTGTTGATATAAATCAACTGCCCTGATTTAACCCAACCACTACCTACCAGTTATTCTATTAACAATCAACGCATTAAACATACATGCTTGATTATCAGTAGATTAAAAATAATAATATATATTTACACCTTAAACCGCTGATAAAGAAACCCGTATAAAAAATGACATATTAACAACACATTGTTGATTTTTTTTTTCACTTTTTTTTCGCAAATTTTGTTCTCGGAATATCACAAGGGAAATTTTTTGTAGAACCTCATATCTATCAAATCTAAATGAGCAACGAATACCGATCTGCATGGGAAAATTGTCTAAACATTATTAAAGATAATGTGCCCAGTAGCAGTTTTAAAACCTGGTTCGAACCAATTGAACCAATTAAATTAGAAAATAAAGTTTTAACGATTCAAGTGCCGAGCGCTTTCTTTTACGAATACCTCGAAGAGCAGTTTATCGACATCTTGCGCAAGACCCTTCGCATGGTGTTGGGGAATGGTGCAAAGCTTGAATATAACGTTGTGGTAAGTAACAAAAATAGTGAACAACCATTCACTGTTAGTTACCCTACCAACAACAACAATAAAATTCAGAATAAACCACTAACAGTGCCGTTTAAGGCTGATGATAAATCAACGATAAGAAATCCATTTATTATACCTGGTATTCAGAAATTGCAAATTGACCCGCAATTAAAACCGGATAATACCTTTGAAAATTTTGTTGAAGGTGATTGCAACCGCTTGGCACGAAGTGCAGGTTTTGCAGTTTCACAAAACCCAGGAGGTACTGCTTTTAATCCATTAATGATTTATGGCAACTCGGGCTTAGGAAAAACACACCTTGCTCAAGCCATAGGTATTGAGGTAAAAGAAAAATTTCCGGACAAAGTGGTACTTTATGTAAACGCCAATAAATTTCAAACGCAATTTACTGAAGCTACGCGTAACAATAACCGTAACGACTTTTTGCACTTTTACCAAATGGTTGATGTGTTAATTTTAGATGACGTTCACGAATTTGCTGGAAAAGAAAAAACGCAGGAAACTTTCTTCCATATTTTCAACCACCTACACCAAATGGGTAAGCAGTTGATTTTAACATCCGATAAACCACCTATCGAGTTAAAAGGAATGGAACAAAGACTTTTATCGCGTTTCAAATGGGGATTAACTGCTGATTTGCAGACTCCTGACTTTGAAACAAGAATGGAGATTCTTCGCAGAAAAGTATACAAAGACGGCATTACACTTTCTGAAGAAGTGATGGAATACATTGCCTCGCATGTATCAAATAATGTTCGTGAATTGGAAGGTGCTCTGGTTTCATTGTTAGCACAATCAATGCTTAATAAACGTGAAATTACATTAGAGTTGGCAGCCAAGCTTATTAATAAACTGGTTAAAAACTCTAAACGAGAACTTTCAATCGAATACATTTCAAAAGTTGTTTGCGACTACTTTAATATGCAAGTTGATACACTTCAGTTAAAAACACGAAAAAGAGAAATCGTTCAGGCACGACAAATTGCCATGTATTTCTCTAAAAGTTTAACGAAATATTCGCTTGCTAGTATTGGCGCACAAATTGGAAGTAAAGACCACGCAACAGTATTACACGCTTGCAAAACAGTAAATAATTTAAAAGATACCGATAAAAACTTCCGGCAGTTTGTGGAAGACATCGAAAAGAAATTAAAAATGTAAAAGAGAAGCATCCGTCGATTGACAGATGCTTTTTTTACTTTAAAATGGTTTATTTATTAGCAAGTATATTTTCCTCCTCTATAGATTTATGTAGTTTTCAGATTGGCAAAAAACTACTCTTGCAGTTTAACTCCTTTAATCACAATAAACTACCTAACAGCTACTGTTTTAGGCTATCTTTTATTCGACACACAACTCAATACTATTTGGATTCAAACAAAACAGTGGTTGCCTTTTGGAATTTTACTTGGGATTTTATTCATTGCAATGTTTTACCTTATCGGAAATTCTTCTCAAAGAGCAGGTATTACTGTTACTACATTGGCAAATAAACTTTCATTGGTTTTTCCAGTTCTTTTTTCACTGAATACAATTGTCCGGCAACTCCTAACTGGGTCCCGGCCAAACCTCCAAAAACTCCCATGACATTGTCTCGCTCTTTCGTATCCCCGATCATTTTGTAAGTTTTTGTGATGTCGCCGAGGATGTGGCCGTATTTTTCTTTTGTTTCGGGTGAGCTATTTACCCAGGTTGTAAATTCTTTTTCGAAATCCAGCTTTTTCTGTACAAAGTTTATTTTTATCATTCCGTCTACTTTGCCTTGATAATTTTTCATTGCGTTGGCCAGTCCTGAACGCATGCTTGCCATTTTCAGGGACCCTTCCTTATCATTTTCGGTAAGGACATCAATTATATCGAT
>JAUVDE010000190.1 GCA_030595485.1 Draconibacterium sp. | reverse complement strand
GTTTACGATTTGAAAATAGACGATGAAGAAAAGTGGAAAAATTGATAGAGTTAAACGCCAAAATTGATTTTCCCAAAAAGAATTTAAAAACAAGGATGCCATCCGTATTTGAGAAATATAAACGGATGGCATCCTTTAGGGTTAAGAGCTTCAGATAATGGATGTAAATCAACGAAAGCGAAAATTCTTGAAAGATTGTTTCAAGATATTCCATATAAAATTCTTCATTCCTCAATTTTTTACGGAATGACAGTATTCTATAATGTAATTCCATTTTTTCAATCTATTTTTGAAGCATGAACATTGACAAATATCCATCGCGATTATTGGAGAACGCGGTTAACGAATTTTCGAAACTTCCGGGCATTGGACGTAAAAGTGCACTGCGTTTGGTGCTACATTTATTACGTCAGGAAACTGAGGAAGTAAATGCTTTTGGCAATAGCCTTATTCAACTGCGCAGCGAAATAAAACACTGTAAAGTTTGCCACAATATTTCCGATACCGAAATCTGCCAAATATGTTCCAACCCATCGCGTAACGAGAGTGTAATTTGTGTAGTTGAAAATATTCGCGATGTAATGTCAATTGAAAACACGCAGCAGTTTAACGGTTTATACCATGTACTGGGTGGAATAATTTCGCCAATGGATGGAATTGGTCCGTCGGAATTAGAAATCGACTCGCTGATTGAGCGCATAGATTCGGGCGAGGTGATAGAAATAATTCTGGCACTTTCAACCACCATGGAAGGCGACACCACCAACTTCTACATTTTCAGAAAGTTAAAAGGAAAAGAGGTGAAAATATCGACACTCGCACGTGGAGTTTCCATTGGAGACGAACTGGAATATACCGATGAAATTACCCTCGGACGTTCGCTTATGAACCGTGTTCCCTACGAGAGTTCGGTTAGCAAATAAATTCCTTGCATCAGAAAACCACTTTTTTTACGTTATCCAAAAAAGGATTACTATTTTTGGCTAACAAAATTTAACCGAACGGAAAAATATAAAAAATAGGTTGGTGTAACCAGGATTCGGATTCTTCCGTCTTCTGTCTTCCGTCTTCCGTCTTTCTTCGAATGGATTTATCTATTATCATTGTCAACTACAACGTAAAACACTTTTTGGAGCAGTGCCTGCATTCGGTGCTAAAAGCTTCGAAAAATATTACTGCCGAAATTTTTGTGGTCGACAATAATTCGGTTGATGGCTCGGCACAACTTATCCATGAAAAATTCCCCAACATTCATTTTATTGAGAACAAAAAAAATGTAGGTTTTTCGAAGGCAAACAACCAGGCAATTAAGCTTTCGAAGGGTAAATATGTTTTATTGCTAAACCCCGACACAGTTGTTGAGGAAGACACTTTTGAAAAGGTAATTTCGTTTATGAACGAAACGCCCGACGCCGGTGGTTTGGGTGTGAAAATGATTGATGGGAAAGGAACTTTTCTCCCCGAGTCGAAACGTGGATTACCAACACCGTGGGTAGCATTCTACAAAATATTTGGCTTATCGACCTTATTTAGAAAGTCGAAAAAGTTTGGAAAATACCACCTCTCGTATTTACACGACAATGAGATTCATGAAATAGACGTGCTTGCCGGTGCTTTTATGTTAATGCGTAAATCGGTTCTTGACAAAGTTGGTTTGCTCGATGAAACTTTTTTTATGTACGGCGAAGATATCGACCTTTCGTACCGCATTCAACTGGGTGGTTTTAAAAATTACTATTTCCCTGAAACTACAATTATTCATTATAAAGGAGAAAGCACAAAAAAAGGCTCGCTTAATTATGTGAAGGTGTTTTACAATGCCATGATAATTTTTGCAAAAAAACATTTTCCCGGTGGAAAAGCCGGAGTTTTCGTTTTGCTGATTCAACTTGCCATTTATTTTAGGGCACTACTTTCCATTTCAAAACGTATTTTTGAGAAGGTTTACCTTCCAATAATTGATGCACTTATTATTATTGCCGGCTTCTTTTTAATTACACCAGTTTGGGAGAACCTTCGTTTTGGAAATCCCGACTACTATCCCAAGGAGTTTATGCTCTTTGTTGTTCCCGTTTACATACTTTTCTTTTTATTCGGAATGCTGTTTTCGGGAGGGTATAAGAAACCGGTAAACCTATACAAGATTGCACGTGGTATTTTGTGGGGTCTGGTTTCCATACTACTCGTTTATTCGTTGGTTGATGATAAATTCCGCTTTTCACGAGCATTGATTTTATTGGGCTCGCTTTGGACAGGATTCGCCTTGGTTTTATTCCGATTGATTTTCCATTGGTTAAAAATAAAAGGTTTCCGATTAGATAGTAAACGCCAACAAAAAATTGCAATTGTTGGTCATTCTGAAGAAGCAACTCGAGTACAGAAAATCCTGAAAGAAACACAAATTCAATCGCAGCTTGTTGGTTTTATTGCCCTCGACAAAACTGACAAAGGTGAAAATTACATGGGCGAACTCAATCAACTAGAAGAAATTATTCGTATTAATAGAATCGACGAGATTGTTTTCTGTGCCGAAAATATAAGTTCTGCTGAAATTATTCGTGCCATGCTGGATTTAACCCAGCTCGATATTGATTATAAAATTGCACCTCCTAAGAGTATTAGTATTATCGGAAGTAACTCGATTCACACCGCCGGCGATTTGTATGTGGTGAATATGAATGCTATTTCAAAAGGTGCTAACAAACGAAAAAAGCGAGTGCTTGACATTGAGTTTTCAATCCTGTTTTTACTGCTTAGTCCTTTAATGATTTGGTTTTACAAAAACAAAAGGCAATTTATTTCGAATATCTCTAATGTACTTTTCGGAAAGCTTTCGTGGATTGGTTATATTCCTGAAAAAGAAAGCTTTGAAAAACTACCAAACATTAAAACAGGTGTTCTAAACCCAGGAGAAATTTTTGACGAATTAAGCTTAGACCGGGAGAAAAAAACGCAGCTGAATATGGTTTACGCCAAAGATTACAGTACTTTAAGCGATGCTGAAATACTTTTAAAAAGCTGGAAAAAACTGGACAGATGAATAATCAACTACAATACGGAAAGATAACACTTCGCCCGCTGGAACCAAGCGACATTGATTTGCTGTACCAATGGGAAAACAATATTGAAGTTTGGGAAGTGAGCAACACAAAAACGCCATTCTCGAAACATATTCTTGCCCAGTATTTAATAGAATCCGCCAAAGATATCTACGAAACCAAACAACTGCGCCTTGTTATTCAGAATGAAAAAATGGAAGCAGTTGGCACTGTCGACCTTTTTGATTTTGAACCTTATCATCAGCGTGCCGGAGTTGGAGTTTTAATTCATAACAAAAACGACCGAAACAAAGGTTATGCAAGCAATGCATTACAAGCACTTGCGAACTATTCGCTAGAAGTTTTAGGACTAAAACAACTCTACGCCAATATTACAACTGACAATACAAACAGCATTCAACTCTTCGGAAAATGCGGTTATTTAAAGTCTGGAATAAAAAAGGACTGGATTAAAACCTCATCCGGCTGGAAAGACGAAATTCTTTTTCAGAAAATATTGACTTAATCTAGAAATGCTGTAGTTTCTATTGAGCATCAAAGACAAGGCTTTCGAAGTCCTGAAAAGCAAGGAGTTTACATTCGTAAATGACTGTTTTCTGGACGAGAGTAACACAATATTTGGTGTTCAAAAAAACTACTAGCTAAATCCTTGCCCCTCAGAATCCACCCGACAACGTTCGCAATATTCAGGAATTCCTTGTAAATAATTATACGAATTATTCGGATAGTCAATCTCACAAGCAAAATGTTGTAATCCGTTTGAAACAATTACTCGTTCAACACGCAAAGCCATGTTATAGCGCACCACCTGGTCGAAAGCGTCTTGTGAAACTTTTACGCTGGGCGCTTTAAACTCGGCAATTAATAGTGGCTGACCATTTTTCAGATAAATCAACAAATCAAAGCGGCGTTGTTTGCCACTTACCATAATTTGCTTTTCAACCGCCATTAACGATTCCGGATAATTTTTCTCTCGAATTAAATATTGGATAAAATTCTGACGCACCCATTCTTCGGGTGTTAACACCACAAACTTCTTCCGAATCGAGTCAAAAATCATCTTTTTCCCACCTTCCATTTTTGTTCTGAAAGCGTATTCTGGTAAATTCAATTTTTCCATTCTAATTATCCTTTAAAGTGATAACTCATTTTGGTTGGCGACGTCTAAAAATGTACATTTGCGACAACCTTGAACCAAATGTGTTTGGCATTGTTCAAAGGTAAAATTTTTTCAGCATATGAAGACCAAAAAAGATATTGTGGAAAACTGGCTTCCACGTTACACCGGCAAAAATCTAGAAGATTTTGGGAAATATATTTTATTAACCAACTTCCAGGATTACGTAGATAGATTTGCGCGTAAATTTGAAGTTCCTGTTGATGGAGCCGATAAGAACATGCCAAGTGCAACGGCCGAAGGAATTACTATGATAAATTTTGGAATGGGAAGCCCAAACGCTGCAACCATGATGGACTTGCTAAGTGCAATTCATCCGCGTGGGGTATTGTTTTTAGGCAAATGTGGAGGTTTAAAACGCAAAAATAAATTGGGCGATTTAATTCTGCCAATTGCCGCTATTCGAAGTGAGGGTACTTCCGACGATTATCTTCCGCCCGAAGTTCCGGCACTTCCGGCATTTAATATGCAGCGAGCCGTTTCACACATTTTGCGTAACCAGGAACAGGATTACTGGACAGGTGTTGTTTTAACCACCAACCGACGTGTTTGGGAATACGACGAACGTTTCAAAAAATACCTCAAAAAAACGCGTGCCATGGCAATCGACATGGAAACAGCAACTTTATTTACCGTTGGTTTTTCCAATCAAATTCCAACCGGTGCATTGCTTTTGGTTTCTGACCAGCCCATGATTTCGACTGGTGTAAAAACCGAAGCCAGCGACAAAAAAGTAAGTTCTGATTATGTTGAGGTGCACATACAAGCTGGAATTGATGCCTTACTCGAAATCAAGAATCACGGCTTATCGGTTAAACACTTAAGATTTTAGAATGGAATTTGGAGCTATACTACAAAATCTAAAAAAGGGAGTTTACCATCCTATTTATTTGTTGCAAGGAGAGGAGGCTTATTTTATTGATGAGCTTTCGAACTACATCGAAAAGAACGTGCTCACCGATGCCGAAAAAGGTTTTAACCAAACTGTTTTTTACGGGAAAGACTCGGATGCTTTAACCATTGCTGAAAGTTCGCTGCGTTTTCCGATGATGGCAAGTAAGCAGGTAATTATTGTAAAAGAAGCACAGACTTTAGCTAAAATAGACACACTGACTTCTTATGCCAACAAACCGCTGGAATCGACAATTTTAGTGTTGGCTTACAAATACAAAAACCTCGATTCGAGAACAAAACTGGTAAAAGCCATTAAAAAGAATGGTGTTGTTTTCACTTCAAAAAAATTATACGAGAACAAAATACCAAACTGGATTGACGGCTATCTGAAAAACCATAATTACACCATTACGCCACAGGCTGCCATGCTTTTAACATCGTATTTAGGAACCAACCTCAGTAAAATTGTTAACGAACTGGAGAAACTTGTAATTGCGGTAAAAGACAGTACTAAAATTACACCCGAGCACATTGAAAAGAATATTGGGTTAAGTAAGGATTTTAATGTACTGGAATTGCAAAATGCGCTGGGCGAGAAGAATGTGCTAAAAGCCAATAAAATAGTTCAATATTTTGGGGCAAACCCAAGCTTAAATCCAATTCAGAAAACCATTGCCGGATTATATTTCTATTTTTCGAAGCTGTTTACCTACCATTTTCTAAAAGATAAATCGGAACGTAATGTAGCAGCAGAGTTACGAGTTCACCCGTTTTTTGTTCGTGAATATGTAGCTGCAGCTAAAAAATACTCGCCCACCAAACTCTACGAAATAATGGGTATTTTACGCGAATACGACATGAAAAGTAAAGGTTTTAATGTTTCTACAATGGTTGAAACTGGCGATTTACAAAAAGAAATGGTTTATAAAATTTTACATTAAATGATTACCTATTTTATAATCGGAGTAACTGCCCTTATTTCATATATTGCTTTTAGCAATCCCGAACTTTCGAATAAACTGCAGTTTAACGCCGCAAAAATTATTCACCAAAAAGAATATTACCGTTTGGTTTCGCATGCCTTTATACATGCTAATTGGACGCACCTAATTGTAAATATGATGGTGCTGTATTTTTTTGGACGAAACATTGAATACTATTTTGGCGAGTACTTTGAAAACAAAGCAACTGCTTACTTTTTGCTGCTGTATTTTGGTGGTATTCTCGCATCGAATGGATGGAGCCTGATAAAACACAAAAACAATTATTACTACAATGCAGTTGGAGCATCGGGAGCCGTTGCTGCAGTGCTTTTTGCCACTATATTTTTTCGACCCTGGGAACCGCTGTATTTGTTTGCAGTGTTGCCAATTCCCGGAATTTTGTTTGCCATTGCTTACTTGTTTTATTCCTACCAAAGTGGTAAAAAGAACAATGACAATGTTGCCCACGACGCACACTTTTTAGGCGCCGTATTTGGTTTTATATTTCCAATTTTATTAAGGCCTAGTTTGTTCGACCAATTCATCGATAATTTGTTTTCA
>JAUVDE010000379.1 GCA_030595485.1 Draconibacterium sp. | reverse complement strand
GGCGGCAGCCGACGATAAGCTCATATTTGAGACATATTCAGATTATAAACGACAAAAACTTTTGCCATGAAAAAAAGTATAATAATTCTCGTAATAACTTTATTTGTACCCTATCTAATGAATGCTCAGGGCATATCTGATGCACTCAGGTATTCACAATTTCAGACTCAGGGAACAGCTCGTGCCGGAGCAATGGGAAATGCCTTTGGCGCACTTGGTGGTGATTTTACTTCGGTAAGTATCAATCCTGCCGGTTTAGGCGTTTACCGTTCAAATGAATTTACAATTACACCAATCTCAAAACATAATAAAATTGAAAGTAACTATTGGGGGTCGGTTGCTGATGACACCGATTATAAATTTACATTAAATAACATTAGTTACGTATCATCCATTCCTACTTTTAAAACCAACGAAGCTGGTATTGTGAGCGTAAATCTGGGTATTGGTTATAACCGACTGCAAGATTTCAACAGTAATTCGTTTGTTATAGGAAATGGAGTAGATGGCTCATACATGGATAATATCGTTTCGAATGCCAACGATGGTTCGTGGAGCGACCATTATGAGGAATTGGCCTGGGAAACCTACGTTATGAATCAAGATGAAAACAATGATGAGTATTGGACTGAACTTGGTGATGCCGGTTATGGTCAGAACCAAAGAAAATCAACATCTACATCAGGTTCAATCGATGAATTTTCATTTGCTGTTGGATTAAATTTTAACCATAAATTCTATTTGGGAGCTTCCTATGGTTTAACCAACGTTTATTACCGTGAATCATGGCAAATATATGAAGTTGATGCTGCTGAAAATATCCCTTATTTTAGAGATTATACTTTTAACAGCAATTTGAAAACATATGGTTACGGGCATAACTTTAAGTTTGGTGCCATTTACAAACCAATTAACGAGGTTCGACTGGGTGTATCAATTCACACCCCAACTTTTTACCGACTACACGATGATTTCCATACATCTATGAATTCTGCTATTGAGGATGAAAATGGGGGCATAGACAAATACAGTGAGACGTCTCCTATAAATTATTATGATTACCGTTTGGAAACACCAATGCGAACTACTTTTAGCGGAGCTTTTATTATTGCAAAACAAGGTATATTAAGTGTTGACTACGAAATGGTTAATTATGGAAAAGCGAAATTAAGAAAAGGTGGTGATGGATATAATTTCAACACTGAAAATATGGACATTGAGGAAGCTTACAAAAACTCGGGTAACCTGCGTATTGGTGGAGAATACAAATTAAATAATACACTAAGTTTACGTGGTGGTTACGAGCTACAGTTTTCAGCCTATAACGATTATGCCTTTGGTGATTACCAACCCAATTCTGATGCCAATTTAAGTGTTTATTCAGGTGGATTAGGATATCGCACGGGGGCTTTCTTTGCCGATTTAACCTACCGTTACAGCACCATCGAAGATTTTACACTTCCGTATGCAAATCCTATTCAAGGAGACTTTACTTATCCTGATCCACAGTTTATTGCTCAGAAAAGAGTGACTAACGACGTTCTTTTCACGTTCGGGTTTAAGTTTTAAAGCAACAAAAAAGACATATCTAAAAAGGTACGAACCAATTGGTTTGTACCTTTTTTTATGATTTCAACTTTTCCAACAAAGCATCTTTGTAGCTTAAACTAACCGGTAATTTATATTCACCAACATTCACTTGATTTCCTTCAAGGTAAACAACTTTACCCAATGATATGACGTAAGATTTATGAATACGTTCAAATTGTGCGGAAGGCAATTGTGCAATAAATTCTTTCATGGTCCCATGCACCATCAGCGCTTGTTCTGTTGTTACAAAACGCACATAATCACCCTGCGCCTCTAGGTAAATAATTTCATCAAAGTTTATACGGTAGTTCTTTTTATTTGCCCTAACCATAATGTGTGTCTGACTTGGTTTTGCCGGCGTTAAAAAACGTTCTACAGCACGATTAACCGCCATTCTAAATCGTTCAAACGAAACGGGTTTTAGCAAATAGTCCAAAGCTTCAATCTCAAACCCGTCAATGGCATATTCCGGATAAGCAGTTACTAAAACTACCAGCGGCGGTTCCTTCAGAGTTTTCACAAAACCAATTCCGCTAAGTTTGGGCATGTTTATATCGAGAAACAACAAATCAATTTGATTCTTTTTTAATTGCTCGCCAGCTTCCAAAGCATCGTCGCAAATAGCCACAAGATTAAGTTCAGGACAGGCCTTTACAAAATCCTCAATCACATCTTGCGAAAGTGGTTCGTCATCTATTATTAAACAATTTAGTTTCATGTACTTATTAGAAGTCAGATACCAGAAGTTGGTAGCAATTTCCAGCCTCAAATCTTCATTCCTTTCTATTTTTATTTATTTTTTCTTTGCGTCTCAGCGCCTTTGCGAGAAAACTCCTATTTTAACTGCACTTGTAAAAGTACTTTAAAAGTTTGTTCATTGTCGCTTATTTTAAGCGTATGCTGCTCAGGGTAGATTAACTCCAAACGTTTTCTTACATTTTCAACACCTATACCTTTGTATTTTGAATTTATTAATTCCGAAGGTTTGCCTTTACTATTTTCTATTTCAAAATGTAGCACCTTGCCCGAAACTTCCAATTTTATTTTTACGAATGTGTTTTTTGCACCACCCTTTAAGCCGTGTTTAAAACTGTTTTCAACAAAAGGCAGAAAAATAAGTGGCGCTATCTTTTTACCTTTAATCTCCCCTACTGTTTCAAACTCAATTTTATTATCCTTTTGGGTACGTAAATTTTGCAATTCAATGTAATTATTTACCATCTCTACCTCTTTTTCAAGCGAAATAAGATCAACATCCGAATCGTAAATAATATGCCGCATTAAATCACTCAACTGAACAATTTTTTCGGGGACTTCTTTCGACTCTTTCCGTGCCAGGCTGTAAATGCTGTTTAATGAGTTGAATAAGAAATGCGGATTCACCTGCGATTTTAATGCCTTTAACTCCGACAAGGTTTTTTCATTTTCAAGCTCCTGCACACGAAACCATCCTCTTGCCAAACGGAGCAAACTCGTTGCCAACATATAAATAGCAAAATACAGCGTGATATCCCAAAAACTGTAGTAAGCTATAAAATAGTAACCAGTAAAAATGTAGTCAATCCAACTATCGAAAAGAATGAGATAAAACCCGGAACCCAAAGCAGCCAATCCCACCACAGATACACCATATAAAAAGTACTTCTTCTGTTCCCAAAACGAAGGAAAAAGCAAGCGTAAATTCAGGTAAACTACCAATCCAATAGGAATATGAAAAACAGCGGCATAAACTAAATCGATGCGTTTTACCTCGGCCGATACTTTTAACACGTTCATCAGAATTAAAAACGACAAACACCAAAACAGAACATGTTGCAATGTCCTGTTTTTAGCCAATCTTCCGAAAATTACATATATATATCTTTTCATTTATTTACGTCGTAAAACTACTTCCAAACCATCCTTAAAAGCGTCTTCCGAATTTACATATTTAGTTACAAACTTTTGTAATTCTTTTGGTTTGGCGGTAAGTAATATAAAATCATCGTTCTGCTCATGATGAATCCGTATTTT
>JAUVDE010000031.1 GCA_030595485.1 Draconibacterium sp. | reverse complement strand
GGTAAAACCGACGCCGAAGTTAAGGAACTTACTCCGTTTAAAGTATTTATGGGAAATATCCCTACCAACTCAATACTGTTAAAACAATTAACGCCGCGCGCTTTGGGTGCATTACTTGCCATGTACGAGCATAAAATTTTCGCACAAGGTATTATTTGGAACATTTACAGTTTCGACCAGTGGGGTGTTGAACTTGGAAAACAATTGGCAAACGCCATTCTTCCGGAGTTAAACAACGAAGCTAAAGTTGTAGGTCACGATGCTTCAACAAATGGTTTAATTAATGCCTGGAAAGAAATGAGATAAGAATTTCTGGATTAAGATATTTGAAATGCCATCTTTTTTAAGGTGGCATTTTTTTATGCTCGCTATTTCGAGAGCTTACCAAAATATTTTGGGCATAATGAAGCAATGGCAAAGGCGTTAACAATGAAACCACGAAGATCACAAAGATATACCAATAGTATAGTTCAAAAATGCTTTGTGTTTTAGTGATAATCTGAAATATATGTTATTTCAAAGGAGATACGACAGAGAATTGAGAATCAGCGAAGCAAAATCTCTTTCTTTAATCAACAGATTTCTCCTCATTCTTCCTCGAAATGACAAAAAGTAAGGAATAGAATAATCTAAAGCTTAGCAAAGCTTCTTTGTTAAGCGTGTAAATTCCTTTGCCGGAGGAACTTTATCATATAAAATTCTGTAAACAGCCTCACAAATGGGCATTTCAACTTTATACTTTTCGTTAACCTTCTGAATTGATTTTGACGCGTAGTAACCTTCAGCAACCATATTTAATTCCAATTGAGCCGCTTTTACCGAATATCCTTTACCAATCATAGTTCCAAAGGTTCGGTTTCGGCTAAACTGCGAATACGAGGTAACCATTAAGTCACCCAAATAAGCTGGAGCTTTTATGTCGCGCGATATGGGATGAACCGTATCAACAAATCGTTTCATTTCCTGAATGGCACGAGAAACCAGAACGGCATGGAAATTATCGCCGTAACGTAATCCATGGGCAACTCCGGCAGCAATGGCAATAATGTTTTTAAGTACCGCTGCATATTCCGTTCCCCAAATATCATCCGAAGCAGTTGTGAAAATGTATTCGCTTCTTAATAACCGAGCAAATTTCTCAGCTCGTTCTTCGGTAGTACAAGCAACCGTTAAATACGAAAGCTTTTCGCGGGCAACCTCTTCAGCATGGCAAGGGCCGGCTAACACCCCAAGGTTGTCGTACGAAACATTAAAATATTTATTCAGGTATTCTGCTACCAGCAAGTTTTCATCGGTTACAATTCCTTTAACTCCCGAAAGAATATATTTTTCAGAAAGATTATCCGCCCCCTCTAATATTTGAGGAAGGTAGGCCGATGGAACGGCGATAATAATAATATCGGAGTTGTTTATAAGGCAGTTTAAATCTTGACAAAAGTTGATTTTAGAAGTGTCAAATTCAACTTCACGCAAATAACGCGGATTGTGTTTATTTTGTTTGAATTGCTCAATGGTCGATTCTTTTCTGAAAAACCAATTGATTTCATTCACATTTTCAAGCAGCATTTTGGCAATGGCAGTTGCCCAGCTTCCACTTCCAATTACTCCAACCTTACTTGTTTTTATATTCATATTTTTCAAAAAAAACTAGGCAAATGTACAATTTGTGGTGTCATATAAAAAAAAGTAGCGAAATAATTACTGAAACGATTATATCCTGCACCTCAGAAATGGGTTGTATAAAGGATGATAGACGTGCATCATTCAAATGTTCAATTTCACGAATTTTATTACCTTTCTGAAAAATTGAGAATACAAAATGAAGAAAGGATTACGAATTTTTGGTGTGGTACTAGGAGTGTTGGTGGTCGTGTATTTATTTTTACCAAAATATGCGCAGCGTGCACTAATTTATAATACGGTTGGAATTGAAGACTATTCGATTTTTAGCAACCGAACAATTGAAGCGGGTACCGGAGTCGAATGGCAGGTGGATAAACTTTCTTCGAAACTTACAATAGATGATGTTACATTGGAAAAAATTGAAGCACTCGAACCTGTTGCTTTTGTATTGGTAAAAGACCAAAAAATAATTTACGAGCATTATTGGGATGGATACGGAACTGAATCTTTATCGAACTCGTTTAGCATGGTAAAAAGTGTTGTGGGTTTGTTAATTGGTGCCGCTATCGACGATGGTTTTATTGATAATGTGGATGAGCCCATTGCAGAATATATTGCAGAATTTAATTCGCCAACTAACGAGCATTTAACCATAAAGGAAGTATTAACGATGAGTTCGGGTTTAAACTGGGACGAAAGTTATGGTTCGTTATTTAGCACCACCACTGAAGCTTATTATGGCAAAAATATAAAGGAACTTATTTATGGATTGGAAGTGGTTGAGAAACCCGGTGTTGAGTTTAAATACTTGAGTGGAAACACCCAACTTTTAGCAATGGTTGTTGAAGCCGCAAGTGGTAAAAAGATTTCAGATTATGCTTCGGAGAAATTTTGGAAACCAATGGGAGCAGTTAACGATGCACTATGGTGTTTAGACGATGAGGATGGCATGGAAAAGGCATATTGTTGTTTTAACTCGAATGCTCGTGATTTTGCACGATGGGGACAATTAATTTTGAATCAGGGAATGTGGAAAGGAAAAGAATTGATTTCTCCTGAATTTGTAAAAGAAGCTACACAACCTGCCAATTTGGTAGATGAAGATGGTGAAGCGGTAAATTTTTATGGTTATCAATGGTGGATTCATGATGCAAATGGATGGGATGTGCCTTATATGCGGGGAATTTTAGGACAGTATGTTTTTGCCATTCCCGAAGAGAATGCGGTGCTAGTGCGTTTAGGTCATAAAAGAGGGAAAGTGTATAAAAACCATCATCCGGCAGATACTTATTTATATTTAGAAACAGCTAAAAAATTATTGGACGATTACAACAAACTAACTAAGAATTAGCTGGATTCTATTTTACATTATCGGACTAAACTCACGCAAAACATAAGCAAGCAAAATACCCAAATAGTTTCCAACTGCGTAACCTGCAATTCCTACAACCAATCCGGTTAGAATTACCTGTCGGTTTTTTAAAGCTCCGGCAACAACCGGAACAAAAGGTGGTGAACATATTAATGCGCTTGTTGAAATAATTACTGTGTCGGCATCAATTTTAAAAATACGTGCCAGTGCAATGTGTATAATAAACGAACCGTAAACAGCCAGTGCCACATAGTAAAACAAGGAAAACGAAATGTTCGAGAGTTTGCTAATGTCGGCCATGGAAGCCACTGTTAAACTGAAAATTAGAATGAGGTACATTCCCAGCTGAAATGTTTTTTTGATGGCTTTTATTTTCGGAACAAAAGAAAAGGCGATTCCAAATGATGTGATTAACAGAATAATAATTGCAGTGGCATATTCCTTTGGGAAAAGCAGGCTAATTCCATAACTAATACCAAGAATAGCAACTGAAATTCCGAAAGCTCCAAGCAAAGGTACAAGTGTTTTCTTCTTGAATATGCCTTCGTACGATTCAAAATCTTCTTCGAGATTAACGTTTGAGTCCGCTCCATTTTCAGCTTCAACAGGTTTAAAAGGAGGCAGGAACCACCGGAAAACCTTTTGCCCAACCGAAAGAATAAAAACCAAGTAAATTGCTCCCAGAGTCAGGTCGTAAGTGTGGGTCATTATGTATAACTCTTGCGAAACATTAAGCGCCGTTTTCATGGCTGCCATATTTGGTGTTCCGCCAGTGTAAACGCCAATTAGCATTCCGGAAACTTGCCAAATATTTTCAATGCTATCAGCAAAAATAAAGAAGCCAATAATAACCACAGCCAGAACCGATATTAAGCCTGTAATTAATGCCAGAAATGCCGAGCGCGCCATTTTAAACCATGCTTTTACATCAATCGAAAAAAGGATTAAAGGCAGGGAAAGTGGAATAGTAATGTCGGTAAGCAGGTTTTGGTATTTGTCGGCACCTACGGGTAAAACGCCCATGTTGCCAATTATTAAACCAACACCGTAACAAATTAAAACTGCTCCTATTTTCTTTAGAATTGAAAACCGACCCTCAAGATAAATAACAACAACAGGTGTTATAATAAATAGAATAATTAAAGCCAGAAATGGTGTTTCCATAAAAAGTATTGGTTTCCTTTATTGGCGGCAAAGATATCAGAATGCCAGTAGTTTACAAATTGGCTTCCGGCTTCCATTCTTTTCTCAACATGGCATAAAGTACATCATCAAACCATTTTCCGTCCTTGGAGTTTATTGGCTTTGGCATCCGAATGGTAGTTCCAAATGGCTAGTTTATCGTTTATATTAATCGGGCATGGTTGCAGTCTTTCTGTTTCAATTATTCTTCTTTGGTAGTTTCTATAATCCAGTCTTTCATAATCTCAAGTACTTCCGGCGAAATCGTTTCTTCAATTTGTGCATATTCTTGTGGCAAACCACTTTCGCAGGTTTGAAAAAGATGATTTAAATTGGGCAATTCCATGGTTTTAAAATTAGAATTGCCACCTTTTTCTAAAGCCTTTTCTATTTCAGGCAAGTTTGAGTTGGGTGGAACCTGTAAATCTTTTTCCCCATTTAAAGCCAAAACCGGGCACTTCACTTTCGAAAGGTCAGGGCGGGGGTCGTACGAAACAAGGAAGCTAAACCAATTATTGTCGTATTGTTTTAACTGTCCATCTATCATTTTTTGTCGGTCGGCATCCATTTGATTATACATCCCGCCGGTAACAGCACTTCTCAGACTCTCACTTCTTTTCTCAGGCTCGGCTTCTTTTTTCAGGATATTAATAATTCCTTTTGTTACAAATAGTTGTGCATTTATTCTTTGTTCCGGCATTCCCGAGGTTCTGGCAAGAAGTTGGGTTTGTTCAATTAGCAAGGAATCGCCGGGAATTCCCAAGCCAGCCATCATAATAATAAATGCAACATCTTCCGATTGATTGGCAACCATTGGTGCAATCATTCCTCCTTCGCTGTGTCCAATTAATCCAATCTTATCGGGGTCAATTTCTTTTCTTTCTTTCAGAAAACTTACACCTTGTTTTACATCCGTGGCAAAATCGGCACTGGTAGCTTCGCTTGTAATGCCTTCCGAGCCGCCAACTCCACGGTCATCGAGACGTAAAACTGCGATCCCGTTTCGGGTTAAATAATCAGCAATTACAAAAAAGGGTTTATGCTCATACAAAGTTTCATCGCGGTCTTGCGCACCCGAACCAGTAATTAAAACAACTGCCGGGCAATTCGTTGCATTTTGTGGAAGAGTCAAAGTCCCAGCCAGTTTAAACCCTGACTGCGGATTTGTATATTCCACGTCTTCAGCAGAATAAGCAAATGGTGGTTGTGGTGTTTGCGGGCGATTGATTCTTTTAATTTCACCAGTTCTTTTCAAGTTTAATGGGAACGATTGCCCTGCTTGTAACCACTTTCCTGCAATGGAATCAGCCGAAATAAATTTGCCTTTGAATAAACCCATAATTGCAGGCACTTTTAATTGTAAACTATCGGTGCTAACTTTTACTTCGCCCACCGAAAGTCCAATTGCACCTTGCTGAGGCACATCAAGTTTTGCGGTAAGTATCCCACTTTCACCTTTCGAGATATTAAAAACCATTTTAAGTTTTGCGCCGGGCATTTCTATATTTCCACTCCAACTACCTTCTGTTTTATTTTGTTGGGCAATGGTATTAAAAAAGCAAAAATTCAATAAAATAAGTAGTAAAATGAGCATTTGATTTGAACGCATGGCATTTGATTTTTGGATAGAACAAGATAAGATAAAAACAAATTATGGAAACATTCAATTTGTATTATCGGAAAAAAAAGTCAAACTTTATTGATAAATAAATCAACTCGACTAAATCATGAAACTATCACTATTTTGGCTATTTGTTTTGGTTGCGATTTTACTAGTGAATAGCAGTTGTAAAATCAGTAAGCGAATACAACCATCAACAGAAGAACCTAGGTATTGGCAATACAAAGGCAAACCTGTGCTTTTATTGGGTGCAAGTAACGATGATAACCTGTTTCAATGGCCAGAAGATCTGTTGATCCCCCATTTGAATTTGATTCAGGAAAGCGGAGCAAACTATGTTCGCAATACCATGAGCGATCGTAAAGATAAAGGTTTTGAATTGTATCTCTTTTTACAGCTTGAAAATGGTAAGTACGATTTAAATAAGTGGAATGAGGAATACTGGGAACGGTTTGAATTTTTCTTAAATGAAACCCACAAAAGAAATATTATTGTACAAATAGAGATTTGGGATAGGTTTGATTATTCGCGAGATAACTGGATTACGAGTCCTTATAATCCTAAGAATAATATAAATTATTCTTCAGAAGAGTCTGGCTTAGCTTTTGAGTATCCTAATCATCCGGGACAGAACAAACAACCTTTCTTTTTTACAACACCACAGCAGCGAAATAATCGTTTATTACTTGAAATACAAAAAAGGTTTGTTTCTAAACTGCTTTCGTTCTCATTAAAGTACAACCATGTGTTGTATTGTATGGATAACGAAACAAGTGGCGAAGAAGAATGGGCAAGATATTGGGCAGAATTTGTTTTGGATATTGGCAAAGCGGCTGGGCAGAATATTTGTGTTACTGAAATGTGGGATAATTGGGATTTAACTTCTGAGCATCATAAACGTACTTTTGATCATCCGGAGTTGTATTCTTTTTGCGATGTTTCGCAGAATAACCAGAAAAAAGGGCAGGTTCATTGGGATAATTTCCAGACGGTAAGAAAGTATATTTCGAACCATCCACGACCATTAAATACTGTAAAGACCTATGGAGCTGATGAGAATAGACATGGAAATACTAAAGATGGTTTGGAGCGTTGGTGGCGACATGTTATTGGTGGAGCAGCATCTGCACGCTTTCATCGTCCGCCTTCAGGATTGGGACTATCGGACTTTTCTGTAAATTCCATAAAAATAGCTCGTGAAATTGAAAAACATGTGAAATTCTGGGAGCTCACCCCAAGAAACCAATTGCTTACCACCAGAGAAGAAAATGAAGCATATTTGGCAACAAAACCTTCGGAAACTTATGTTGTTTTTTTTACCGATGGTGGAGAAGTTGAAATTAATTTGTCAGATGTAGATAAATCTTTTGTTTTGAAGTGGTTTGATGTTCGGAATGGGATGCTGGTTCAGGAAAAGGAAGTTGTTGGAGGAAAAAATATAAAGCTAATTGCACCCGGGAAACTGGAGTGGGTTGCATTATTATATTAATACCTAAACTGAGCGATTCCAAACTTTAAATTTCACCAATCAAGCAACACAAAAAGAAAATTCAAAAATTTTCTATCATCAACAAGGTGAGTTCAAATTTTGTTAATTCCTTTTTGTATCACAGCATTGGCAAACTTTTTTGTTCAGAATCACTCAATTTAGGTAATATGCAAACTGTGATGAAAAACAAAACCCCTCTCCATTCGCTATCAATAAAACCCTTTACCCGGTTGCTTTTCCGTCTGGAGTAAAAAATCGTATAGTTTTTCTATAAATGTGAATGAATAATACCAATAATTTTGATGTGTTGGTATAACTAATCCAAAACTTTTATCTCTTTCAACAAAATCTCCAAAGCAGGGGAAGCCATGCCACCGTGGTTAAAAGCATCTAGTTCGTAGAGTTTAGTTTTTTTGTGCCCTACCACTTTCATCATGCGATACATGTAAGCATTTTCTTCATAACGCCCCAGCATTTCTAACTCGCGGTCGCCGGTAATTAAAACAAGTGGTGGCGCATTATCACGAACATGATATAGCGGTGCAAATTTATCAATTATAGCTTGTGTGCCAGCGATGCCACGTTCTTCGCGCACCGTAAAATGGGTAATGGTATGTCCGCTAAAAGGTATCAGTATTGCAATATCATTAGCGTTAACACCATATTCTTCCAGGTAACTTTTGTCTAAACCAAGCATGCTGGTTAAATAACCACCGGCAGAGTGTCCCGAAACCACAATTTTGTTTTTGTTGCCACCATACTTTTCAATATTATCGAAGGCCCAGGCAACTGCCGCAGCCGCGTCTTCAATATAAACAGGGCATTTTACTTTTGGGTACAAACGATAATTCACTGCAATTACCGCAATTCCTTTTTCTTTTAGTTTTTCAGGAATGTGTTTATTTCCAGCTTTAAGTCCTCCACCATGAAACCAAACAACGGTGGTAAAATCTTTCTCATTGGGATAGTAAATGTCTAAACGGCATCGCTCATTGATGTACTTATTGTCCAATGCCTGAGAGGAAGTCTGGTATAAAATATCCTTCTCGAGTTTGTAGTTTATTGTCGCTTTTTGTGCATTTATCTGAAGCTGAATCAGCACTAGGAAGAAAAAGAGCGAGACTAGGTTTAATTTGTTTTTAATCATTGTCCTTTAATTGCGATGCCCCTCAAAGATATATTATTGGAAGTAAATGAAATAATTGTTGTAACTTATTTTCATCGATATTATATGTAAAACAGTGAATTTTCAATCGATAAAGTTATACTTTTGAAAAGGGACAAAATTCAAATGTGATTATGGGTGCTAATAAGAATCTACTGATTTATGTAGTGGAGGATAATAAACTATATAATAAAGTTGTTAGTGAATATTTGGCTAGACAAGGGTTTAAAAATGTGAGGTCATTTTTATCGGGAAAGGAATGTATTAAAACAGTGAAGGCTGGTGAATCTCCTGATATTATAATTGAAGATTATCATTTGGAAGATGCAACTGGCATTGATGTTTTGTTAAGTGTTAAAAAGCACAGTAAAACAACCGAGTTTATTTTTCTTACTACAAATGAAGATATGGAAGTGGCAGTAAACTCAATAAAATATGGGGCATACGATTATATTATTAAAGACAAAGTTGCCTTAAAAAAAGTGGTCTATAAAATTGGGAAGATTTCGAAAATCATTCACCTCGAACGAAGGAATAAGTTGATACAAACAGCCATGATTGCCGCACTATGCATATTGACTGCATTTATTATTTTTACGGCACTTCATACCTTTTTCGATACTTTTGGATTACATAGATAAGTACAGATAATCATATAGAAAAAATGGCTGTAAAATTTTTGCAGCCATTTTTTTATGCCAGTATTTTAAGTTGAACTCAGGTTATTTGCTTAGTCTCTCCATACGTTTCATAATGGCAAAAATAAATGCCGCTGACATATACTTTTCAAAAGTACTAAGGTGCCGCTACTTCCATTAGTAATCCGCACATCCAGGCGCCATAAGTTCCAAAGGCATATCCCAATACTGCCAACAATACGCCTACCGGGGCTAGCGAGGGGTGAAATGCTGCTGCAACAACTGGTGCACTGGCCGCTCCACCAATGTTTGCTTTACTTCCCACTGCCAAAAAGAAGTAAGGTGCTCTAATCATTTTACCAACAATCAGTAATAAAATCACATGAATAGCCATCCAAATTCCGCCAACTGCAAATAAACCAATATTCTCGAAAATCTTTGACACATCCATTTTCATACCTATTGTAGCCACCAGAACATAGATGAATACTGTCCCTATTTTAGATGCTCCTGCACCTTCGTAATTACGCAACTTTGTAAACGATAAACCAATTCCTATTGTTGTTGATAATATAATTAGCCAGAAAAACTTTGAGGTTAAACTGAATTTATTTAATGCCGGTGCATTTACTTCAATAAAAGGTGTAATCCAGTCGGCAATAAAATGCGAAAAACCGGTTACTCCGATACCAATTGCTAAAATAACCATTATGTCAGTAGTAGTAGGTATTCGAGCCATTTTCTTACTAAACTCTTGCATTTTGTCTTTTAAATGCTCTACGCTACTGGCATCGGCTTTAAAATATTTATCAATTTGTTTCGATTTCCCTACACCAATTAAAACAATAGCCATCCATACTTCGGCAACCAATACATCAACAGTAATCATTACCGAATATAAGCGATCGGAAGGTTTGAAAATTTCATACATGGCTGCCTGGTTGGCTCCTCCACCAATCCAACTTCCCGCAATTGTGGTCATTCCACGCCAAATGGCATCTGGTCCAGCACCTCCAACTAATTCGGGATTAATTGCCGACGTAATTAAAATAGCAAGTGGGCCGCCAATAATCACCCCAAAAGTTCCTGTTAAAAACATAATTAGGGCTTTGCTTCCTAGTTTAAATACCTCCTTTAAATCAATACTTAAAGTTAATAGTACCAAACTGGCTGGAAGCAAGTAGCGCGAAGCCATAAAGTAAAGCTGCGAATTTTCACCATCTACAATATTGAATGTTGTTAATAAACTTGGTAAAAAGTAACAAAGCAACAGCATGGGAATTATACTATAGAACTTTTTAAAAATTGGTTTTGACGAATTGCTGGTGAAAAAGATTAGCGCCAAAAAGGCTAATAAAATCCCCAACACAACTGCGTCATTTTTTATAAGGTAATCTACTTGTTCAGTTGCCTGCATAAATAATAATTTAAGTGTAAATCTATTTTTTCGAAGATTGAGTGGAATGTAGTCTCAATCAGAACGTCCTAAAAGTATTTGAAATCAGCATTTAGGATGATCTTTAAATATTTTATATGATTTTTAAATTAATAATTTCCTTTTTTTTGAATGACGACAAATATAGAAATCTTTTCAGCTACCGCAACTTGACAAAGGTCAGGTTCAGCGGTTTAAACTACTTTTATTCGAGGCTTTTATATGTTTAGGAATATGTGGAAAATCTTTGAAAAACGTTTTTCAGGTTTGTGTAGAATGTTTTACATTTGGGCGATGATTTAAATGTTCAGTTATGCAAACACAAAAACTTACAATAGCTGTAGTTTTACTATTGCTCTCAATCCTTGCTTATTCGCAAAACGATAAAGTTTATTCAAAAACAGGAGATATTATTATTGGCGAATTAAAATCGCTGTCGCGTGGTGTTTTGGTTTTCGATACAGAATATGCTGACAGTGATTTTGAAATAGATTGGGACGAAATAGATGCAATTGAAATCAGCAATAACTTCTTAATTTATACAGCTGATGGCGACCGCTTTAAGGGTGGATTAAAACCTTTGTTAGGTCAAGGCAGACTTATCCGCTTAATTACCGAAGACGCGGAAATAACGATGCGATTAGATGAAATTGTGGAAATAGTATCGCTTAAAAAAAGTATTTTGGATAGATTTAAAGTTTCTATTGATGCCGGGATATCCATTACAAAAGAACATAATGTAAGGCAGAAATCCATTGCCAGTAACTTTAACTACAGAGGAGACAAGTGGTTAGTAGCAGCCTCCTTTAACGGTGAAGGAACTACACAGGATGGGGTTGACCCTATTGAACGTGTAGAAGGAGGTTTGACAATGACACGGGATATTTTTGGTAATACAATGGTATTTGGCGGTATGGAGTTTTTAAGCACTACTGCGCAAGACTTGGATTTGCGCTCAACTGGAAAATTAGGAGCTGGATATTTTTTTATCAGAAATAACCGGGTTTATTTTTTTGGAGGCGCAGGTTTGGCAGTTTCAAATGAAAAATATGGAGGCGAAAATCCAAGTCAGAGTAATAATCTGGAAGGATTGGTACAAACAGAGCTTAATGCCTATAACATGGGCGACTTCTCTTTATTGGCAAAATTGATGGCTTATCCGAGTATAACAGATAAAGGAAGGTGGAGATTAAACACTGACATTATTCTTAAGTACGACTTTCCCTTAGATTTTTATATGAAATTAAGTCTTATACATAAATTGGATAACAAACCACCGGATAGTACTAATAAAACCGATTATTCTTTCCAAACGAGTTTCGGGTGGGAGTGGAATTAAAGTTTTCCTAATACTTGCTCATGTTCAATAAAGGTTCAATATTCTGCTTAGCAGAATATGAACTTTAGTGATTTTTTATTGTTTAATTTTTTGGAATTACACTATCTTGTATAGGTTAACAAAAAATTAAAACACAATGAAAATCACTAAACTTACAATTCTATACCTTCTGTTTTTTACATTCACAAGCATTCAAGCACAAGACACTTTGTACACCGCAACCGGTGATGTACTTGTGGGGGAAATTAAGTCGATGTCAAAAAATGTTTTGACGTTTGATACCGACTATGCCGACTCCGAGTTCCAGGTGGAGTGGTCGAATGTTGACGGTCTAGTCTCAACAACAACTGTTATTCTTTATACTGCCGAAGGAGAAAGATTCACCGGTAATTTGCGATACGATCAATCGGAAAAAAAAGTCGTGACTGTATTAGAGGGAATGGGTGAAAAAAGGCTTGGCTTAGAGGAAATTGTTCAAATAGGTACTTTAAATAGCAGTTTTTGGGATCGGATTTATATCTCAATTGATGCTGGCTTTTCGTATACGAAAGATCAAAACCTCACTCAGTTTTCAATGAACGGAAGGGTTAATTATACTGCCGATAAGTGGCGTTTAAGTAGTGGTTTTAATAGTATTATTACCGACCAGGATGACGTTGAAACCACAACACGTAATGAAGCCAATATTGATTTCTCGCGAGATATTTTAGGAAATGCATTTGCATTTGTAGGTATGGAATTTTTAGAAAACACTGAGCTTGATCTGCGTACCACCTCTAAAATTGGTCTTGGTTATTATATTGTCCGAACCAATAGCTTATTTTTTCAGGGAGTAGCCGGTGCTGCAAATGTCAACGAAGAATATGGCGGAGAAGAGCCTTTTACTGAAAATAGTTTTGAAGGTTTAGTTGGATTAGAATTTGATGCTTATGATGTTGGCGATTTTTCATTTCGTGCTAAAGTAACCGCATTCCCAAGTTTTACAAACAGCGGTAGGGTTCGTGTAAATAGCGATGTCTCATTAAAATGGGATTTACCCCTCGATTTTTACATAAAGGCTAGTGTTATACATAGCTATGATACAGAGCCTTATGGTGATATTGAAAAGGGGGATTATGTATTTCAAACCAGTATTGGCTGGGAGTGGGATTGATAAACCTGCTGAATGAGCTTTGCAAATCTCAACTGAATGGTTGGGATTTTTTTTGCTTAGAAAGCTAAAGTTCATCCTCGTTTTTTATACTTTAGACAGAACAAACTTCCGTTGGGAAAAGACTTCGGTCTTCGGTCTTCGGTCATTTAGCTTTTTCGTCATGAAACTATTTACCACAAAACAAATTGCCGAACTCGATAAATACACCATCGCTTACGAACCCATTACTGATATTGATTTAATGGAACGGGCATCGATGCAAATTACCAATTGGCTGGTGCAAGAATTTTCGACTGAACAGAAAATGTTGTTTTTTGTCGGCCCTGGAAACAATGGCGGAGATGCTTTGGCCATTGCCCGGCAAATGGCGGAGTTGGATTATCAATGCAAAGTTTATTTACTTGACTTTGGTAAAGGCTTAAAAGGTTCTCCTGCCACAAACTGGCATCGTTTAAAGGAACAGAGTAAGGTAGAATTATTCCGTTTAACCAGCATCGCTGATTTTCCTGAGATTAACAAAAATGATATTATTCTTGATGGTTTGTTTGGTTCAGGACTAACTCGACCATTAGAAGGGCTGCCTGCTGAAATTGTAAGACAAATTAATCAGCATTTAAATGTGCTTGTGGCCATTGACATGCCCAGTGGTTTAATGGGGGAGGACAATACTTCGAATAATGCTGAAAATATAATTCGCGCCGATTATACTTTAACTTTTCAGGTGCCAAAAGTAAGCTTTTTATTTGCTGAGAATAATGAATATGTGGGCGAGTGGGAAGTGCTGCCCATTGGTTTGCATCCCGAGGGAATAGAACAAATTCAGTCGCCATGTGCCTTGCTCGATGAGGATGATATTCAGCAACGAATACATGAACGAGGAAAGTTTGCCCACAAAGGAACTTTTGGGCATGCACTTTTAATAGCCGGAAGTTATGGCAAAATGGGGGCTGCTGTTTTGGCATCAAAAGCTTGTTTGCGAGCAGGCGTGGGTTTGCTCACTTCGCATGTTCCGCACATGGGATATTCAATTATGCAAACTGCTGTGCCCGAAGCCATGGCAAGTATCGACAGGCACGATTCGATGTTTACCGAATTTCCCGAGCTGGAACCTTTCTCGGCAATTGCAGTTGGCCCGGGTTTAGATAAAAAGCCAAATTCGCAAAAAGCTTTTCTCGAACTTCTTGAGAAAAGTAAAGTCCCTTTGGTAATCGATGCCGATGCTTTAAATATTCTGGCTGAAAACAAAGAGTGGTTAAACAAATTGCCAGAAGGTTCTATTCTTACACCACACCCGGGTGAGTTTAAACGTTTAGTTGGCGATACTGAAAACTCATTTCAGGCGGTTCAGAAACAGTTGGAGTTCTCAAAAAAGTACAATTGTATTTTAGTACTGAAAGGAGCGCATACAACGATTTCAACTCCCCAAGGAAACTTATTTTTTAACTCCACTGGAAATCCGGGAATGGCAACTGCCGGAAGCGGCGATGTACTAACCGGAATAGTTTTAGGATTGCTGGCACAAGATATGTCATCGGAAGACGCGGCAATCGTTGGAGTTTATCTACATGGATTGGCTGGTGATTTGGCAGCCGGCGAAAAGTCGGAATTCTCTTTAGTAGCAGGTGATATTATCAATTTTATGGGTAAGGCATTTAAAACGATTGGTAGCTAAAGACTGGAGCCTTTTTTACACCGTACTTTAGTGCGGTGATAATAGAACCCGATAACGGGAAACGGCTTTAGCCTTTAATCTTAAACGAAAGGTTATAATGAAAAGCTAATACTAAGTTGTTTTTTTAAGGCTAAAGCCTCTTTTCAAGGATTACGAACAACATCAAGCTAAAACATGGTGTAAAAAATAGAAGCAATTGTCTTTATTCTCGCATCAGATTTAACGCTTATAAGCTACCAGTTTTTGTAGTTTCTCATCCCATAAACGCAACTTCAGCGATTTCATACTTATAAGAAAAGTTACCGGTTTAACCTGCCGGAAAATATCATTTTCACGGTGACATTTTTCAAGATTATA
>JAUVDE010000367.1 GCA_030595485.1 Draconibacterium sp. | reverse complement strand
GTATCGCCAATAAACAGCACTCTATCACTTTCAATATTTCCATCTTCGTCTTCCTCTTCGTCATCGTACCAATCAGTAAATAATTCTATATCGTAAATATAATTTCCATCAACCAATTCATCGTTGGCAAAGGCCAAATTATCGCTGCCATATAACAGCCGATTGTTAACGTAAATATCCCATTTGTAATAATGTCCCAAGCCGGGAGTTTCTTGCGTACTTACAAATACTGCCAGGTATTCATAATCGCCACGCGCCGATAGATTAACTTTTACGGTGTCTAGCGGTTCTACTTTCTGTAGGTATTCCTGGCCAGTAATGGTTACTCCATCGGGTGTGGTAATTGTAATAGTGTACGTTCTTCCTGGCAATGCCAAATATGCTGAATTTTTGGGAAGTCGATATAATCCCAAATTCTCCTGTTCTACAAGAAGGACTGAATTCGGTATCGTTTGATCGTCGGATATTTCTATCCTGGCATTGTTTATTGGTGGGTTTTGTGCTGCGTTATCAACCTGAAGTGATTTCTCAAGTTTTACAATAATATTGTTTTTTTGATTGGTAGTAAGATAGGCCTCAACGCTAATTAAATCCAGATTTTCATCATCTAAATCTACTTGAACTATATCTTCGCATGCATTAAAACTTAAAGCAAGCAGAAGTAGTACAATCGTTTTTATATTATTTTGAAATTTTTTCATGTGCTTAAAATTTTAGGTTGTAGGTTACCGATGGAATTGGAGCACCAATAATCGAAAGTTGTACAAATTCTGTTTGATTTTTATTGGTTTCACTCGCTTGGGGAGTGATAGAATAGGCATTTCGTCGGCCATAAACATTATAAAGCGAGAAGTTCAACGACTGTTTTAATCTACGCTTCGCATTTTTTCTGAAGTCAAAAGTGGCTGAAATATCCAAACGGTGATACTCCGGAATACGATTGCTGTTTCGTGCTGAATATTCGTAAATCTGGTTGCCTTGCATCGTGTACTTTGCAACCGGATATGATGTTGGATTTCCCGTAGCATAAACAAAATTAGCCGCAAAATTCCATTGCTTATTCAATTGATAAGTGGAAACAAGGGCGAAATCGTGCGTGCGGTCGTATGACGAAGGATAAGGGTTCCCATCGTTTATACCATCAATTTCGCGGGTAGTTTTTGCCAAGGTATAAGCTATCCATCCGGTAAGTTTTCCTTTCGATTTTTTTAGTAGCATTTCCAAGCCTTTCGATTCGCCACTGCCATGTAAAAGTTCCGTTTCGATGGCATTGTTTAAAAACAGCTCGGCACCCTCGCGATAATCCAATACATTTTGCATGTTTTTGTAATAAACCTCAACTGAAGTTTCCCACATATTATTACTGAAATTACGGAAATAGCCCATTGAAACCTGGTCTACAATTAATGGTTTTATGTAGGTGCTGGTGGGTAACCAAACATCTAATGGCGTAGGCGACTGCGTATTGGTAATTAAGTGCAGATTTTGTACCATGCGGTTGTACGATGCTTTTACCGAACTACTTGAACCGAGTGTATATTTCATGCTCAGACGTGGCTCGAGATGAATTACTGCATCTCCAATTTTATCGCCCTTTTCATATATTATTGTTTCAATAATTTCATTCTTATCCAATTGGTCAGGGTTTTCATAAATGTTAAGCTCCCCTTTGCCAACTTGCTGGAAATGACTTAAACGAAGTCCATACTGAATGGAAAAACGATCGGAAATAGTTTGTTCGTTTGAAACGTAAAAGGCACTTTCCATGGCATTGTACCATGCTATTTCTAAGTCGGAAAACATAGAATTATCGCCATTGGTTTCTATTTTACCTGGTCTGAAATGATGGTGAATTAAGTTACCACCAAATTTTATGGTATTTCGAGGGTTCAGGAAAAAAGTAAAGTCTAGTTTCCCATTGTAATCACGAATTCGCGATGACCAGTCGAAGTTGTCGGCATTCTCTCCCGGAATACCAAGATTATAATCGTAGTTGGAATAAATTGCCGAGAGATTCATAAATAGCTTGTCGCCAAAAATATGATTCCAACGGGCTGTAGCTGTTGAATTTCCCCAGCGCATGTACATCGATTCGCCTAATTCGAACATATCGTCACCCATATAACCCGAAAGATAGATGCGGTTTTTGTCGTTAATAATCAGGTTTGATTTTCCGTTTAAATCGTAGAAATAGAGTCTATTGTCCTCCAGTTCTTCCAATCCGGCTGCTTTCCCCAAAATATCGTAATACGTTCTTCTTCCTGCAACAATAAAACTCCATTTGTCTTTTATAATTGGTCCTTCCACAGTAAGTCGGCTCGACAGGTTTCCAATGCCGGCATCAAAACCAAAACGTTGCGAGTTTCCATCTTTTTGTCTGATGTCGATTACCGAAGAACCTTTCCCTCCATATTGAGCGGGAATTCCACTTTTGTAAACTTGTATATCTTTAATAGCATTTGAATTAAAAACAGAAAAGAAGCCCATTAAATGTGAGGCATTATAAACGGGTGCTTCGTCAAGTAACATCAGGTTTTCATCCGGTCCACCACCACGAACATATAAACCCGAACTAGCTTCGCCTCCACTTTGAATGCCGGGTAAGAGTTGGATGGTTTTAATAATATCAACCTCGCCCATAAAAGCAGGTAACTTTTGAATGGTTTTAATGGGAAGTGTAGCAATGCCCATTTCTACCCGTTCAACATTCGCATTGGCAGCCTCGGCTTTTACTATAACCTCTTGCAGTTGCTCCGAACTTTCGTTTAAGGCCACCGAAATTGTTTGGCTTGTTGTTGCGTTTATTTTCTGTTTTACCGTTTCGTAACCAATAAACGAAATCTGTAAGGTGTAATTTCCTTCAGGGATAGTAAGTGAATAAAATCCGTAGGCATTAGTAGCGGTACCTTGTTTTAATTCCTCAACATAAAGGGTGGCACCAATTAATGCTTCTCCATTTGAAGCGTCTTTTAGGTGTCCGCTAAGGGTTACATTTTGTGCAGCTACCATACTTGCATAAAGCAGAAATATTAGTAGCAATTTAAATTTCATCATTTTCCGATTCTTGTTTTTTGTTTTTTTCTGAAAAGTGTTGCTGCATGTTTATTCAGAACGCCGCTAAATTAAGTTATACCATTATGTAAAAACAAATTTATACGATTAATAAACCTATAATATCGATAAACGAGCAATTTTCCAGATATTGTTTTCATGTTCAGTTATAATGACAAATTTGAATACAAATGGTTGCAGTAGTCCTAAAAAACACCTAAAACTTTTTGTTTAAGTGATTATTCTGATGCCAGACAAGGCACTGGCAAGTACACTGCAGCTTCATCTGAAAATTGCAATTGTACTCCCAAACTCTTCATATACTCTTTTGTTTACCCGTCACGATAAAATTTATATGCACAAGCGCCAAAAGTAATAATGGATTCAGTAAATTGTATTGTTTCGAAAATTGCCTCTTAATGTGACGCACTTTTTTGAATTTACATGATAAATTTTCGGAATTGGGCTTGCCAAAACGCGATGAGGATTTGTTTTTCAAAAACCCAAAAAATTAGCGGAGTAAAAGATGGTGTTCATCTAATAAGTTTGGGCTATCATTTTATTGCTGCAAATGTATTTCAGTTTTTAAAAGAAAAGACTATACTTGGAAAAAATAAGAAAATTATCTGTTTTGGTGATTCTATTACTTATGGTTCCGGCTCGAAAGGTGGAGGCACTGTTACGGGCGAGAATTATCCCTCTTTTTTATCTAAAATG
>JAUVDE010000203.1 GCA_030595485.1 Draconibacterium sp. | reverse complement strand
GGCAACTGCATCTTGGTAAATCGATAATGATTTGTTGGGAATTACCAAATCTTCATCAATACCAATTACTTTTCCATACCCTTCGCAAGTGGGACAGGCACCCACCGGATTGTTAAAGCTAAACATATGAACGGTTGGTTCCTCAAACTCGATTCCGTCGGCTTCAAAAAGGTTCGAGAATTTTTGTGTCAGCGTTCCGTCCTTCTTATAAACCTTTAATACACACTCGCCATGTCCTTCGTAAAATGCTGTTTGAACTGAATCGGCCAGTCTACTTTGTGTGTCTTCATCGTTTTGCACCGAAGCACGGTCGATAACGAGGTTACAACTTCCGTTACAGAAATCTTCCGTTTTGTTTTTTACCAGCTCATCAATCTTTTTTATTTCGTCGTTGGTTTCCACACGTGAAAATCCTTGCTGCATTAAAAGCTCGGCCTCTTGCAAAATGCTTCTACCGTTTTTAGGCGTGAGTGGCGCTCCAATAATTAATCGGGTTCCTTCGTCAAAAGAGTTTATAAAATCCACTACGTCGGTAACGCTGTTTCGCGAAACTTCTTTTCCAGTTACCGGCGAAATGGTTTTTCCAACACGTGCATAAAGCAGTTTCAAATAGTCGTATATTTCGGTAGAAGTTCCTACGGTAGAGCGTGGGTTTCGTGTGTTAACCTTTTGTTCTATGGCAATTGCTGGCGGAATTCCATTAATGAAATCAACCTCGGGCTTGTTAATTCTACCTAAAAATTGGCGAGCGTACGACGATAAACTCTCTACATACCTACGTTGTCCTTCCGCAAAAAGGGTGTCGAAGGCCAAAGATGACTTGCCTGAGCCGGAAACACCCGTGACAACAATAAATTTATTGCGAGGTATTTTTAGGCTTATGCTCTTTAGGTTATGAACTCTAGCGTTCTGAATTTCAATGTATTTGGCCTTGTTACTATTGGACATAATTATTTAAGAAATGTAATAAACTGTTAAAAAAACTTGTTATTGTCGGTAAAATGTTTCATTTTTGAGCGGTACAAAATTACAATAATAGTTTTACTTCACTTATAAAAAAGACGCCTATAGATAATATTTACTTTTTGTTATTAAAAAATAGAAGTAAATGTTCAGACTCAATTCACTGAACGATAATGAACTCGTTCAACGATTTATCAAAGGCGATCAAAATTCTTTAGAGACTTTAATCGTACGTCACAAAAGCAGGGTGTTCTCGTATATTTTGCTTATTGTGAAAAACAAGGAATTAGCGGAAGATATATTCCAGGAAACTTTCATTAAGGTGATTCGCTCTTTAAAACGGGGCAAATACATCGAAAATGGAAAATTTGTTTCGTGGGTGTTGCGTATTTCGCACAACCTCATTATCGACCACTTTAGAAAAGAAAAGCTGAAAGGCACAGTTTCTAACGACAGCTCGGATGTAGATATTTTTAATTCGCAGAAGTTTGCGGAAGATACCATTGAAGATCAAATGGTGAACCAGCAAATATTAAACGAGGTGAAACATTTGGTGACCGAATTACCCGATGATCAGCGTCAGGTGATTTACATGCGGCACTACATGGGGCTTAGTTTTAAGGAAATTTCGGAGCAAACCGATGTTAGTATTAACACAGCTCTGGGGCGTATGCGCTATGCATTAATTAACTTACGCAAGTTAATTGACGAAAAGAAATTAACGCTTACGAAGATTTAACATTAGTTGATGCAATAATTAGTAGAAGCTAGCGTTTTTAGTTAAAATATAACTATAAAATGCCTATGCAAGATTACTCTACTTTAATTTATTTTGTTAACAATTTTCAGAAAGATTTACATACAACCGAGCAGGTTAGTAAAGGTTTAGAAGAATCATTAACAAAGATGGACTTTGAACCATCAGAACGTTCACTTAAAAATATTCTCGATTTCGCTCGCTCGTACGATGTTCTTGAAACAGAGTCGACGGGATACGTAGAAATGAATTTGAATTAACGAAAAAAGGCATCTAATTGATGCCTTTTTTAATGTCTTATTTTTCGAACGAATTAGATTTAAAATACAGGTTTAATGGTAAAACTGAATTCATAATCTTGAGCTTTTAACGAGTATTGCGGATACGGACGGGCTCCCCTTGAATTGTCACCTGCAACGCCCATCTTTTTGTAGTCTGTACAAACAAATACACCATCTTTTTTTACAATGTCGTTGGTGTGGCGGTAATCATCCATGTTTTCCATATCAAAATCTTCAATAGGATTATGTAGGGCAGAGAAACCAACTGTTGGTGCTCCGCTTACGCGAATTCCAACTCCATTTTGGTTTCTAAGTTCAAACCATCTTGCATCCGTTTTATAAGCATTTTCCTGTGGTCGAACATAGTTGAAATACTGGTCGGCAACTTTACTCTCGTACAAATCTACAAAGGCACTTCTGTTTCTGTCCACATAGTTTTCGTGTGGTCCACGCCCAAAATACTGAAGTCTGTCAAAATTAACCGGTAGTTCCCAACGCATTCCAAATCGAGGTAAATCGGCAAGTTTTTCTTCAGAAGTCTCAAATGTTGATTTAACATCAATAGTTCCATTTCCATAAATTGTATAAGCTACTATT
The DNA here is from genome assembly GCA_030595485.1 of Draconibacterium sp. GTDB lineage: Bacteria > Bacteroidota > Bacteroidia > Bacteroidales > Prolixibacteraceae > Draconibacterium. Next base: position 3,795 of record JAUVDE010000203.1, on the reverse strand, counting down.
TGACTAGAATTAACTTTATCAAGGTTATATTTTACTAAGATATTAGTTACACTATTTGAAACAGGTACAGCTTCAACTGATTCGGGTTTAATTTCCCTTGAAATTTCGCGCCAAACTCCCAAACGTTTAAGCATGCCGCTTCCTTTATCGTTATCGTTTGCAGGGCGCCAGAAATTTACTTGTGGACCTTTTTGAATTAACTCTATTCCATTTACATTGTATGACGAAATTGTTCCGCTGTTTTTGTCCAATTCAATCACAAAATTTTCACCTGTTACCGTAAAACTATTTCCTGTTTCACCAAGTTTCAACTCAGCACCATTGCCATCTATCTTTTTAGTAACATTGTCGGCATTCATATTTAGTTTGAATTGGTCGTGTGCCACTTCAAATCCAGCTTCTCTGAATGGTTTGTCTGATTTTAATTTTACTGAAAAATCGATAAACTGTTCCACGTCTGGAGGAAGAATTTGCAAAGTCATCGGAATAACAATGTTCTTGCTTTCGCCAGGTTTCAAATTTAAATCATCCAGAATTTGAGTTCTTTTAACGACTCCATTTTCCGATATCGAGTAGCTAATTTCGTAGTTGCTTAAATCGATAAAATCGTGGAAGTTGGTAATTTTATATCCTTGGTCGGTATTTTCGAAACGTACGTATTGATACGCATATTTAATTTCCCACATAGCTGGGTGCGGGGTGTAATCTGCTGAAATAATTCCGTTGCAAACAAAGTTATTGTCACTTGGCATGTTTTCGCCATAATCGCCACCGTAGGCCCAAAATTCAGTTCCGTCATCTGCCTTTTTTACCAATGCCTGGTCAATCCAATCCCAAATGTAACCACCTTGTAATTGGTCGTTCCCTTCTTTGTAAATAACCTCCCACAAATCAACAATATTTCCGTTGCTGTTTCCCATGGCGTGAGTGTATTCACTTGCTATAAAAGTTTTTGTTTGCTTTTTAGAAGCGTATTTTTCAAGTGTTCTAACTCCTGGGTATTGTGGACAGAAAATGTCAGTATTGTCGCCCATAATAGCACGTTCGTGATGAATTGGGCGCGAAGGGTCACGTTCTCTAATCGACCTGTAAACTTCTGTAAAAACTTCGCCATCGCCTGCTTCGTTAGCCATGGACCAAACAACTACACAAGGGTGGTTTTTGTCGCGTTCTACCATTCGCATGTTTCGGTCCACGTGAGCTGCCGTCCATTTCGAATCTTTTGCTAATGAATATTTGCCATAGTACATACCGTGCGACTCGATATTTGCTTCGTTAGTTACGTAAAGACCATATTCGTTGCACAATTCGTAAAAACGTTCGCAAGAGGGGTAGTGGCTGGTACGAACAGCATTAATGTTGAATTGTTTCATTAAGGCAATTTCTTTAATCATGGCCTCTTCGCTAATAACGTGTCCGTTGTATTGGTCGTGCTCGTGGCGGTTAACTCCTTTAATTAGTACTGGTTTTCCATTTACAAGGAAAATAGTATCAATCAATTCAATCTTTCTAAATCCAATTTTTGAAGTAACAACTTCAACGATTTCTCCAGCTTCATTTTTTAAACTGATTACTAAAGAATAAAGGTTGGGAGTTTCCGCAGTCCATTTCTTCGGATTATCAATCTCTTTACTAAAAGTAAGTTTTTCTGCTTCTTTTTTATTGATTTTTGCTTCTTGTGAATCACTGGCAATTACCTTTTGTTTTTGGTCGATAATTTGATATTCAACAGTATAATTTCCAGAACGAAGTTTATCAAAATCATTTTCCAAATCAACATCTAACGAAAAAGCTCCATTTTTATATTCAGCATCTAAATCAGCTTTGGCAAAAAAGTCTTGCACGCGAACTTTTGGTGTCGAATACAAATACACATCGCGTTCAATTCCGCTGATTCTCCAAAAATCCTGGCATTCCAGATACGAACCATCCGACCAACGGTAAACTTCCGCAGCTATTACATTTTCTCCTTTTTGTAGGTACTTAGTAATATCCCATTCAGCAGGTGTTTTACTTCCCTGGCTATAACCAACTTTCTCTCCGTTTACCCAAAGATAGAATGCCGATTTAACAGCACCAAACTGCACAAAAACCTGACGACCATCCCAGCTTTCAGGAACCGTAAACGTACGTCGGTACGAACCAACCGGGTTATAATCGCTTGGTACTTTCCCTGGGTTGGCAGGATATATTTTATCCACGAATTTCATTTCTTCAGAAACAGGAGCTTTATAATCCGTAAACTCGTATTGGTGGTTCACATAAATTGGAACACCATATCCTTGCAATTCCCAATTTGCCGGCACAGGAATATCATTCCAAGCCGATACATCGTAATCTGTTTTGAAGAAATCAACAGGTCGGTCAGCTGGTTTTCGCACCCAATTAAATTTCCATGTTCCACTTAGGGTTTTGTAAAAAACCGATTGTTGTGGTTTTTGAGTAAGAGCTTCATCAACAGTTCGGAAAGGCATAAGAGTTGCATGAGCAGCCTCTTTGTTCTGGTTAAACATTTGTGGGTTTTCCCAATCGGGTGTTTGAGCCTGGCCAATAGTCGATAATGAAAATATCGAGATAAAAAGAAGGGAGAGAATGAGTTTCATAGCTTTTGAAATAAATTTTAAAGTCATTTATTGAAAAAATATAATATTACAAAGATAAAAAATATGAAATTACAATCTCAATTTTGAATCCTAATTTTCGTCATGTTAATTTAAAATTGAGCTTGAAGGAAAGGGATTAAAAGTGTACATTCGGTTTTTTTAAATCAATACCAATGAAACTAATTTATCTTTTACTGGCTTTCGCCATTCTTGTAGCTGGATGTTCAACAAAAACGAAAACACCACAAAATCCCAATGTTGTAATTATTCTCGCAGATGATATGGGGTTTGGCGACGTTCAGGCTTTAAATGAAAACTCGAAAATTCCAACGCCTAATTTAAATCGTTTAGCCGAAGAGGGAATAACTTTTACCGATGCACATACTCCATCTGCCGTTTGTACACCAACTCGTTATGGTTTGATAACCGGCCGTTATTGTTGGAGGAGCCGTTTAAAAAGAGGGGTGCTAAATGGTTATGGAGAACCGCTAATTGAAAAAGAGCGTCCAACAATTGCAAGTCTTTTAAAATCGGCAAATTATACTACCGGAATTGTAGGGAAATGGCATCTGGGACTTGGTTTTCAGAAAGATACTGATGGCAAATTTGATTTTTCGCTTCCTATAACACATTCTCCAAACGATGTTGGTTTCGATTATTCGTATGTAATTCCTGCATCACTCGACTTCCCACCTTATGTTTATATTCAGAATCACGAAATAACCGAGTTTCCATCTGAGCCTGTTGAAAAACACGATTTCCCGGCTTACTGGAGAAAAGGGGAGCGTTCGCCTGAGTTTATTATGGAAGAAACTTTAGACCACTTGGTTGGAAAAGCAAATGCCTACATAGAAGAAAATGCTAATAAAGAAAATCCGTTTTTGTTGTATTTCCCATTAACCGCGCCTCATAAACCAGTGCTTCCGCATAAACGTTTTAAAGGTTCAACTGAATTAGGGCCATACGGCGATTTTGTGCATCAGGTTGATTATGCAGTTGGAGAAGTGTTGAAAAAGCTAGATGAATTAAAAATTTCAGAGAATACTTTGGTGATTTATACTAGTGATAATGGTTCATTTATGTATCGTTATCCGGCCTTTGTGGAAGACCATGTGGATGATGAAACAATTCAAGGGTTCGCTGCAAACCATCATACTTCAAATGGAGTTTTTAGAGGAACTAAAGCCGATAT
>JAUVDE010000230.1 GCA_030595485.1 Draconibacterium sp. | reverse complement strand
AAGCACTTCAATTCGAAAATAAAGGAAATTTGATTGGTTTTGGTTTTGCTCCCGAGGGAGTTGAAAACAACGAGGTAATATACGAACTTCTTACCGACTGGGGATGGACAGATGATGTGATTGACCTTGATGATTGGCTCGAAATGTATTGTAACGCTCGTTATGGAGGTTTCCCTCCAAAAATGAAAGAGTCGTGGGATTTACTTCGGAAATCTTGCTTTGGTACATTTACCGACCATCCACGATTTAAATACCAGTTTCGCCCTGATGGCAGAAGCAAGGGAACAGTTCATAAATCGAAAGAATTTAACGAGGCGGTTCAACTATTTTTAGCGTGTGCCAACGAATTAGACAATAGTGAATTGTATGTGTACGATGCAATTGAATTGGGTGTTCAGTACCTGGGATTAAGAACCGATGAGCTATTGAAAGAAGCTAAATCAACAAAAGGCAAAAAATGTTTCCCAATTTACGAAGAAGCCATTGAATTGATGAAGTTAATGGACAAACTGCTTGCTACTCACCCCAACCACAAATTAGAAAACTGGGTGAATTTAGCCCGTAACTTTGGTGAGACTCCGGCAGAAAAACAATATTACGAAAGCAATGCAAAACGCCTGAATACAACCTGGGGTGGAGGAGTAAACGAATATGCCGCCCGAACATGGAATGGTTTAATCGGAACCTATTACGCACCACGCTGGCAAGCTTGGTTAGATGCCGAAAAGAACAACACAAAATTTGAAATGCGTAAGTGGGAAGAAGAGTGGATTCAATCGGAATATAAGAATGAGACAATTCCGTTTGAGAATCCATTGAAGGAAATGAATAAAATAGTCACAAAATAGCTGATGTTGTTCAAGTCTCATTTATGCTTATTTGATAAATCAACCAACTTTTCTCTATCCATTCATAACTAATGTAGCAATTTCGCCCCTTTTTAAAATATTTTAAAAGATGCTGAGCATATTATGGCTAATTTTATTGAAAAATAAACCATGAATTTAAAACGATTTACTGCATTTGCGGTGTTCATCTTTTTTCTTCAATTTTTTTGTGGAATATCGAATGCACAATCAAATAAAGGCATGTTCTCCACCCAGTCTGCCCAACAATGGCAAGAAGCTCTTATCAGTGGAAATGGAATTCAAGGAATTATGGTTTTTGGTAACCCTTCGGAAGAAAGGGTAATTTTTAATCACGAGTTTTTGTACGAGCCACTGGGCTCGACCGAGGTTGAACCACCCAGAATTGGGAAATACCTTCCTGAAATTCGCGAAATGATGCGAAAAGGAAAATACGAAGAAGCACTGAATTATTCAGTTAATATGGCTGAAAAAGAAGGCTACGCCGGGCTGCAATGGACCGACCCTTATCATCCGGCTTTGGCAATGGAAATTATTCAATCTGGAACTGAAGATTACAAGAACTATAAACGCTCGGTTAATTTCGAATCGGGAGAAATTATGGTTGAATGGCAAAGCGAGGGAGTAAACCATAGCCGTAAAAGTTTTGTAAGCCGTGCGGATAACGTAATAGTTCAATCCATTCAAAATGATAAACAGAATGTGAATTGCAGTATTCAACTTCAAATGCAAGGTGCAAACCGTCGCGATTGGGCTACCCGTCAAGAATTTCCGGTGGGTTTCGAAAAGCCTGAAATTGAATATTCCAAAAACTGGCTTTCCTTTCGGGTGAAATATAAAATTACCGACGGAGGATACGAGGTACTCACTAAAATTTATTGTCCGGGAGCTGATACTAAAGTTTCGGAGAATAAGCTCGAAATAATTAATGCACAAAACGTATTAATTATTAGCCGCATAGAATCACTCAAAAATTATAACGAGAGTCGAATTCAGCAAAGCAAACAAGAGCTAAATTATTTAGAAGCTGATTACAATAGTTTATTGAAAAAGCACATCAAAATTCATGGCGAAATTTTTAACCGAATGGCACTGGATATTTATCCCGATAATTTGCCTCGTCGCTCGGCTGAAGAATTAATTGCTGACCAAATGCAGCTAAAAGATTCCATCAGTCCTGAGCTTTTGGAAACGATGTTTAACATGGGACGGTATGCTTTAATTTCGTCTAGCGGAAACAACCCACCAAACCTTATGGGACTTTGGAATGGACAATGGCGACCTGCGTGGTCGGGTGATTTTACCACCGATGCAAACATCAACCTGCAAATTGCTTCGGCAAATATCTGTAACCTGCCCGAGGCTATCGATAGTTACATGAAAATGCTAGAGCGTGTTGCTCCCGATTGGGAGATAAATGCAGCGAATTTATACGGTTGCCGTGGTTATCTTGCCGGACCACGAACATCAGGACAGCGAGGTTTGCACACGCATTTTGATGTGCAATTTCCCGGGCATTTTTGGTTGGCAGGTACACAATGGTTGCTTTTACCATGCTACGAATATTATCAGGTTTCGGGTGATAGAGATTTTCTTGAAAAACGTTTACTTCCCATGATGGAAAAAACAGCCCTTTTCTTCGAAGATTATTTATCGGAAAAAGATGAAAATGGTAACCTGTTTTTTGCACCTTCCTATTCACCTGAAAACCGTCCGGCTAACCAAAACACACAAGCATCGGTAAATGCAACTATGGATATTGCCGCCGCAAAAGAAAGTTTTACGAATCTGATTACTGTCTACAATGAGCTAAATATCAATATCAAAAAGAAAAAACAACTTCAGAAGTTACTGGAGAAATTTCCACCATACTTAATAAATGAGCACGGAGCATTAAAAGAGTGGGCTGCTGAAGATTTGGAAGACAACAACAAACACCGTCATGTTTCGCATTTGTACCCCGCCTGGCCGGGTCACGAAATCAATCCTGAAGAAACTCCAGAGTTGTATGTAGCCGCGGAAAGAGCCGCGGAAATGCGTGAGCGTGGAAACGAATCGGCTCATGGATTAATGCACATGGCATTGATTGGTACACGCCTGAAAAATCCAGAAATTGTGCTCGACAATCTTTACTTTTTGCTGATAAACAATTTCTTGTACAGTAGTCTATTTACCTCGCACAACCCCAACCTGCACATTTATAATTCCGATGCATTGTGCAGTATGCCAGCCGTCGTTACAGAATCGCTGGTATATTCGCGCCCCGGCTTCATCGAATTCTTTCCGGCAATGGATAAAAAATTTCCCAACGGTAAAGCCACTAATATTCTGTGCCGAACAAAAGTAGTGGTTAACGAACTGGAATGGAACAACCAAACAGGAGAATACAATATCAAAATAGAATCACTAACGGATCAATATATAAAAATCATGTTCCGCCACCGCGATGTGAAAATTTCTGTGAATGGAGCAATGCCAATTGAAATTGAAAAGGGAAAAACCTTTGAACTTTCTTTTAATGCAGGAGAAACAAAAAATATTAAAGTGAAATAATACAACTAGCAGCTATGAACTCAATACTAAAATCTAATATCTAGAATAATGACTAAAATCTATCTAACATTACTAATCGCTTTAACTGCGTTCATAATGAATGCCAACGCCCAAGCCCCGGAAAACAAAGCGACTGTTCTGAAAATCGGGATTGCAGAAAAAAGTCTTATTCTAACCTACAACGGCAAGTCAATTCTCGAAGGAGAGTTTGCAAATCCGGCAAAAATCTCTTCTATCGAAAACGGAACCGAGGCAATCGAACAACGTATTTCTTTTTCATTTGATAATGAAACTACAGTAAAAGCAGTTGTAAACGGAAGCTCTGAAGCCCTTGCGGCAGAAACCCGAGGAAGTGCACAAAACAAATTTGCCTTGGTTCGTACATCGCACGGTTTAAGCAACAACCTGCGCAACAATGCCATTTACGACCGTAACGCTGATTGGATGCTCGAAGCACCCGAAGGGACAGTTATAAAATCATTTAAAAATACGGATGGAACAACTCGTTTTGAAATGGAATTTGATGGCAAAAATGCCGAGTTGGTATTTCGTCCTCGCTACTACCAGAAACATAAAAACCTGCCTTATTATGAACCTTGGAATTATCAGGTTTACAAAGAATCGGTAACCGGCTGGTCGTCGTGGTGGGCATATTTCAGGGGGTTTACGGAAAAAGACCAATTGGATTTACTCGATATCTGGGAGAAAAAACACTTTGCCGATTATGGCTACAATTTTATACAAATCGATGATGTTTTTCAGGGTGAAAACGACCGCGGTCGAACAAACTGCGAACAGGCAAATGGCTACTTAGGTGGTCGTCCAACTACCTGGCTCGATTGGAAAAAGGACATTTTTCCAAGTGGCATAAATGGTTATGTTGATTACGTTAAAAACGCAGGTTTTCAGCCCGCAGTTTGGATGGGCTGTTTCTTTTCCGACGAAGAAACGGTACAGCAACACCCCGATTGGTTTGTACAAAATACGGAGGGCAAACCTGCCGCAGCACCATGGGTGAGTTACGTTATGGATGCCACTAATCCAGAAGTTGTGGATGAACTTATCCGACCAACTTTTAAAGGACTAAAAGCTGCCGGAATGGAGTATGTGAAAATTGACCAGCTGCGTCACTATTTGTACGACAACTTGCACAATAACCTGGAATGGTGTCGTAAAAATGGAATTGGTCCCGACGATATTTTACGTGCTTATTTGAAAGTAGCTCGCGAAGAATTGGGTAACGAAACTTTTATTCTTTCGTGCTGGGGCGTGTTAACCGAATCGATTGGACTGGCTGATGCCTGCCGCATTGGAGGTGACGGTTACGGCCCCGTTACCATGCAACAATATAATTCGTGGAATGGCATTGTTTGGCGCAACGACCCCGACCATTGTGATGTGTCGCCCAACAAAAAGGCACGCGATGTTGGGAATGTTAAAGATTTGGAAGCTAGGGTTGCAGCTGATAAGGAATCGATTATTCGTCCGGCCTTGGCCTCAATTGCAGGGGCCATGTTAATGCTCAGCGATAAACCCGAAGTTTACGAGAACGATAGTAAATTGTATGGGCTACGACGCTCAGCTCCGGTTTTGTTTTCTGTGCCCGGACAGTTATACGATTTCGATTCGGCAAAAACAGATTGGAACAAAAACAATAAACGAACTGAAATTACCAGCGGGAAAGGGCCGTCGCCTATGGATGGCGACCAGTTTGGAGAGGTCTGTCCATATTGGTTAAACGAGTTTAATATATCGTTCGGAAACTGGAATGTGCTGCACCGATTAAATTGGACACAGAAAAAGAAACGTGCATTAAAAGCGGAAACAGTAAAATTTGCTGACTTGGGACTTGACCCATCAAAAGAATATATTGTTTACGAATTTTGGGGAGAAAAAATGTATGGTGTTCTGAAAAATGAAATTAAGCTTGGCGAATTGGAAGCTTATGGTTTGGAGTCGTTGGCAATTCGAGAAAAACTCGACCGTCCGCAACTGGTTTCAACCAACCGCCATCTTTCGCAAGGTGCAGCCGAAATTAAAAGCCTGAGTTGGGAAAACAACACTTTGCAAGGCAGTAGTCAGGTTGTAATTGACGATAACTATGTTATCACGCTTTATGTTCCCAATGGTTTCAAACTTAGTTCAGCAAAAATAAATGGCAAAAAGTCATTGGCTGAACAAAACGAGAACGTTTTAAAGATTTCATATTTACCTAATAAAACGGAATTGGTTAATTGGGAAGTGACGTTTGAATAAACCTGAACCTATAAACCACATAGACACATTAGGACACATAGAATCTATTGTTTCCTATTGTGCCTATGTGGTTCAAAAAATAAAAAATGAAACAAATTACCGAACAACTTTGCAATGTAAAGTCTGAGAACTTGCAACTTGTTAACCTGAAACCAGTCCTTGCAATTCTGGTGTGTATGTTGTTATCTATCAACACAACTTTCGCACAGGAAACTATAAAAGTAATGACTTTCAATATTCGTTACGACGAAGCCTT
>JAUVDE010000099.1 GCA_030595485.1 Draconibacterium sp. | reverse complement strand
CAAGCTCAGTATCTAAATCTCTAAAATTTGATTTTTGAAATTTTATTTTATTAAATACCAAAGCGTGTCTAGCATTGGTTTGGGCATTTAACAAATTACTCCCATCAACATCGGATGCATAAATTGTATGTCGGAAATCTCTTCTTTCAACAGGTTCAGTTATTTTGTCCCAAAGCACTTGGTCAAAATCATTCCAACGTTGAAACGCGAATTCTTTACGAAGTTTTGCTGGTGGAATATTCTGAGCAATCATTGCCGCTTCAATCGGTAATGTTCCTGAACCGCACATGGGGTCCATAAAATCGGAGTTACCATACCATTCAGCAATCATAATCATTCCGGCAGCTAATACCTCATTCAATGGAGCTTCTCCTTGTTTTACCCGATAACCACGTTTGTGAAGCGATTCGCCAGAGGTATCAATGGATAAGGTACAGTTGTTCTGAAAGATATGGACATTTACAATGATATCTGGATTATCGGTGTCTACATTTGGACGCTTCCCAAAATTATCACGAAAATAATCGGCAATAGCATCTTTTACCTTTAGCGATGCAAACATTGAATTCCGAAAATCGCGGGAATTAATTACGTTACTATTAATTACAAAATTTTGCTCTACATCGAAATATTTTTTCCACTCAACATTTTTGCATTTTGAGTAGAACTGATCAACATCCTTAAATTGGAAATTTACAACTTCTTTTAAAATACGAAGAGCAGCGCGTAAATGGTAATTCGATTTGTAAATAGTTTCCAAATCTCCTTCGTAAAGCACTGCACGCGTACCACGATGGACATTTTTTCCACCTATTCTTTTTACTTCTTTAGCGAGTACATCTTCTAATCCCGAAAATGTTTTTGCAATTAATTTGTATGTTTTCAATTTGAAATTGTTTAAATATTAAATTCCTGCACCATCAGTAAATGGTATTTCTTTTTTTGGACGTTTTTGAACAATGCGGCTATTGGGAGGCAGGCTATTAGTAACCCAAACATTACCGCCAATAACAGAGCCTTTGCCAATAGTAACCCGTCCTAAAATGGTTGCACCGGCATAAATTACTACATCATCTTCGAGAATTGGGTGACGCGGTATTCCTTTTATCGGATTGCCTTCATCGTCGAGAGGAAAGCTTTTGGCTCCAAGTGTAACTCCTTGGTATATTTTAACATCGTTTCCCAAAATAGCAGTAGAGCCAATAACAACACCAGTTCCGTGGTCGATTGTAAAGCTTTCGCCAATTTGTGCTTTTGGGTGAATATCAATGCCAGTTTCACTGTGGGCCATTTCGGAGATAAAACGTGGAATTAAAGGTACCTCTAATTGTAATAATTTATGAGCAACCCGATAATTTAGTATGGCTCGTATTCCCGGGTAACTAAAAATAACTTCGCCATAATTTCGAGCAGCCGGGTCGTTTAAAAATGTTGCTTCCACATCAGTTGCCAAGCGGCGCCTAATTTCTGGAAGAAACTCGATAAATTCTAAGGCAATCTTTTTAGCATTCTCTGCATGTTTTACAACTTTATTCTCCGATTCATCAGTACACTCGAAACACATTCCAGCAAGCACTTCACCACTTAATAATTCGAAGAGCTCATCAACATAAACTCCCAAATAGTGTGCTGTTGTTTTGCCTCGTAAGGTGGTATTACCAAAATAGCCTGGAAACAAAATCTCCCGAACTAAATCCATAATCTTGCCTAATTTTTTTATTGAGGGGAGAGGTTCTCCCGTCATATGCTCGTGGCAAAGCTGTTTGTACAACTCTGGATTGCTAAGTTGTTCAATCGTCTTATTTATTTTATCATCGAATTCTTGTGTTTTCATGATTTACAAAGCTAGGTACAATAAACTACAATTTACAGTTAAACGATTAAATACAAATGTTGTTGACTTATTTATTAAAGTTTGGAAATATATTGAATGGCTTTGTTAGTCCGAGCAGCGCCAATACCACTAACCAGTTCAAATTTAAACCCAGATTTTTTTATTTCTTCAATGTATCTTTGTTGAAGCAATTCACGATTCTCACCTCCATTTTCTCGAACTTTATCGGCAATCCATGGTAAATCAGTATCACATACTAAACAAAGATCGATTGACGTTTCTTGTATTTTCTTTTCAAGCCAAGCGGGAACGGAATTAAAAACAACTTCAAACCAGACTTTTGTGATTAATAGCCAGGTGTCTAGAATGATTATTGAGTGGTTTTCTGCTAGCTGTTCATCCAGCTGATCTATTTGTTGTTTTGCAATATACTCAACATCACTGAAGGTGTAATCTCTTTCCAGGTCTTGAATATAATCTCGCGCATATTCAGAAAGAAAGGGTACGTCGAAATATTTTGCCAAAGCTCTTGAAAGTGTACTCTTTCCTGTAGATTCGGCTCCAGTAATCACAATAATTTTGGGTTTACTTATCATGAGTCAAATCTTTTTTCCATTCGATATACCCCAAAACCGCCATTACCGTGTATACAGCAAAAAGTACGACGGTAGCCCAAAGCCCTTTGTACACATAAAGTCCTGCTGAAAAAGCATCTACGAAAATCCAAATTAGCCAGTGCTCAACATATTTCCTTGCCAGCATCCAGGTGGCCACAATACTTAATGCAGTGGTGATGGAATCCATGTAAGGAACATCGGAATTTGTAAATTCTAATAGTATGAAAAGTATTATTCCGTATAAGACTACGGAGGCAAAAGCTAATTTTGCCCATAAACCAAGTGCTGTTCTTTTTACCGGAACCTTTTTTTTGTTTTCAGGTTTATTGCCTTTTGTCCAGAAGTACCAGCCGTATATACTTATAAAAACATAGTATCCTTGCAAGCCCATATCAGCATATAGTTTTGCATGAAAGAATACATAAACATACAACAATGAGGTGAGCAGTCCGGTTGCCCAAGTTAGGATGTTCTGGCGTATAGAAAAGAATATATATAGTATACCAAGAATGGCTCCCAGCAATTCAATTTTATTGCTTAAGAGCCATTCCAGAGCTACATTTATCATAAATGTTATTTAGCTTCAAATTGTGTTATCACCAGTAAGTCTTGGTATTTTTTCTGATTTTCAATTACCTCTAGCGTTTTGTTTATTGCTTCATCATCAGCATATAATACTTTATACATGTCGTTACGCGAATAAATATCCCGTGCAATTAAACCTTTCATCTCACGCTTTAAACTCTTTTCTGTAAAGGCCAATCCTTCTTCATCTTTTTCAATACCTTCTTTTTCGCCTCGTGCAACAATATCATCCATATCCGCTTTTGAAATTTCAAATTTCTTATTGAATGTTTCAAAATCAGGATATTTCCGCGTTAGTTTATCACGATTGCTATCCACAAAGTCGAGTACAAAATTGTAGGTAATTTGTTTGCGGCGTAACTTGTTCATGTATGCATAATGTATGGAAGTGTCCATTGGAACAAAAATATCGGGCATTACACCGCCACCTCCATAAACATTTCGTCCATTAACAAGTGTTTTGTGTTGCAATGCTTCATCAAAATCGATGCTGTCGGCACTAAACATTTCACCATTTGTTAAACGGTGAGCATAGTCTTGGCGGTATTCTTTGGTTCCTTCTTGGTAAGGCTTTTGAATACAACGTCCGCTTGGAGTATAATAATGTGCTGTTGTTAAGCGTACCATTGAACCATCTGTGAGCATGAATGGCTTTTGTACCAATCCTTTTCCAAATGAACGACGACCGATAATTAGTCCACGATCCCAATCTTGAACAGCACCCGAAACAATTTCACTTGCCGATGCCGAACCTTCGTCAACCAAAACGACCAAATTGCCAGCTTCAAATTCCCCTTTGCCCGAGGCTTTATACTCACGTTTGGGTTCGTTTGTTCCTTCGGTGAATACCACCATTTTTCCATTAGTCAAAAATTGGTCAGAGATTTCGATAGCAGATTTTAAGTAGCCACCACCATTTCCACGAAGGTCCAAAACCAGATTTTCGATATTTTGCTGTTTTAGTTTTTTCATTGCTGTAACAAACTCATCGGTTGTTGTTGCCGAAAATTTGTTCAGCTTAATGTAACCGGTTGATTCGTCAAGCATGTACGAAGCGTCTAAACTAAAAATTGGAATTTTATCGCGAATGATTTTAAAATCGAGTAATTCAGGATTCGATTTCCTTAGAATACGAAGGTCAACTTCAGTTCCTTTTTTGCCGCGAAGCAAATCAAAAACGTCGGTGTTTTTTAATCCGATTCCTGCAATGGGTTTGCCATCGACTTCAACAATGCGGTCACCTCCACGTAAACCAACCCTTTCCGATGGGCCACCAGAAATAGTTGTAGTTACCAGCAAAGTATCTTTGTAGATACTAAATGAAATACCAATTCCTTCAAAATTACCTTTTAAAGGCTCATTCATTTTATCTACTTCTTCTTTCGAAATATAGGTTGAGTGTGGGTCTAAATCACCCAAAAGACTAACAATTGCTTTTTCCGTTAATTTGTCAACGTTGGCCGAATCGACATAGTAACCATCAACCAAACGCAGCAGACGTGCAAATTTTATTTGATTTTTCTGAACGATTTCCTGCGTTTGTGCTGCTGCAAATTTTGCCGGCACTGCCAAAAGAAGGGCCATAAAAACGCAAAGCCCAATGTTAGTGAATCTTTTCATCAATAAATTATGCATAATTAATTCTACTTTTTCGTTACAAATAAAACTGAGTTTTCCACAGAATAGTCTGTTCTCTCAATTGCTATTAGGTCTAACAACTATTCCCACTCAATTGTTGCAGGTGGCTTCGAACTGATATCGTAAACTACGCGGTTAATACCACGAACTTTGTTAATTATTTCGTTCGACATTTTAGCCAGGAAATCGTAAGGAAGATGTACCCAGTCAGCTGTCATACCATCTGTCGAAGCAACAGCTCGTAATGCCACTGTATTTTCGTAAGTACGTTCATCGCCCATAACTCCAACCGATTGAACAGGAAGTAACATCACACCTGCCTGCCAAACATCGTCGTACAAACCCCAGTTTTTTAAACCATTAATAAAAACGGCATCAGCTTCTTGCAACATCGTCACTTTTTCTGGAGTAACATCACCCAAAATACGGATTCCAAGACCGGGACCCGGGAATGGGTGTCTGCCCAGAAGTTCTTGTTTAATGTTCATTGCTCTTCCAACCCTACGAACTTCATCTTTAAACAGAAGTTTTAGTGGTTCAACAACTTTTAAATTCATTTTCTCAGGAAGACCACCAACATTGTGGTGCGACTTAATTGTTGCCGAAGGACCATTTACTGAAACCGACTCAATTACGTCGGGATAAATAGTTCCCTGTGCCAACCATTTTACATCTTGTATTTTGTGTGCCTCTACATCAAAAACTTCAATGAAGTTGCGACCAATAATTTTACGTTTTTGTTCCGGGTCTTTAACACCTGCTAAATCATCCCAGAATTTTTGTTTGGCGTCAACACCAATTACATTCAAGCCCATGTCTTCGTACGAATGCAAAACTTCTTCGAATTCTTCTTTACGGAGCAAGCCGTTATCAACAAATATGCAGGTTAGATTTTCACCAATAGCTTTATTCAATAGAATTCCGGCAACCGATGAATCAACACCTCCTGAAAGTCCAAGCACAACTTTGTCGTTACCTAACTGGGCTTTTAAACCTTTAACTGTCGATTCTACAAAAGAATCAGGAGTCCAGTTTTGTGTACAACCGCAAATGGTAGAAACAAAATTCTCAAGTATTTGTCGACCTTCAGTAGTATGATAAACTTCAGGATGAAACTGAATTGCCCAGGTTTTTTCATCATCCACTTTATAAGCTGCAAAGTTTACATCTTCGGTTGATGCAATTACTTTGTAGTTTTTTGGTAAAGTTACAATGGTATCGCCATGCGACATCCAAACTTGTGAATGCAAGCTAATGTCTTTAAAAAGCACACTGTCGTTATCGATAAAGCCCAAATTTGCACGACCATATTCTCGCGTATTTGAAGGCTTTACTTCTCCTCCATAAAAATGCGCCAAATACTGTGCACCGTAACAAACTCCAAGTAGAGGAATATCTCCTTTGATTTTAGATAAATCAGGGCGAGGAGCATCTTTGTCGCGAACCGAATATGGACTACCCGATAAAATTACACCTTTTACCGACTCATCAATTTCCGGATAATGGTTAAACGGATGGATTTCACAATACACATTCAACTCACGCACTTTTCTGCCAATTAATTGTGTGTACTGAGAACCAAAATCAAGGATTAATATCTTTTCCTGCATGAAATTTTGCTTTAATTATACGATGCACAAAAGTAAAAATATAGTAGAAAAACAAGGTGGTTTGTTTATGAAAAAGAGGTACTTGTTAACAAGAAGGCAACGATAGTTAGCAGAAATCTTACTAAATATCATTTACGATGAACATAACTCTAAAATTCATGCTCCATATTTCAATATCAAAATCACAAAACACTATTGGTTACAATAGTCGTTTATTGAAAGTTTAATCAACAGCTTGTACCACATATTTGAATTTTGGCATTTGTTGTTTGTTAATTAACAAGCACCATTTAAAATTAAAACTTCAATTTCTCGTTAAAACTTGAACAGTATCAATTCGGTTGGTCATTATTTTTTATTTTTGACCCAAATTAATTAATCAGGTTTTAATGAGGATTATTTTAAGCACCCTAGTTTTTTCCCTTCTAGTTGTTTTTTCGGAGCAAGTAGATGCTCAAAACGTGAATCAAGATCAGATTATCGTTATTCAGGGAGAAAAATTCATTTCGCACCAGGTACGAACAGGCGAAACGCTTTATGCCATTTCTAAACGTTATAATATAGAACAGGCGGCTGTGGAAGAATTGAACCCAAAAGTAAATGAAGGATTGAAAGTGGGGGACATGCTGAAGATTCCTTTTGTTGGTGGTGCAGGGCTTACTCAAACAACAGTGCCACAAAAAGGCAGCCCTGATGGTTTTAAAACTTATAAGATAAAATCGAGAAAAGAAACGGCGTATTCCATTGCCAAACAATTTGATATTACTGTTGAAGAGCTAAATGAATACAATTCGAAGGTTCGAAAGTTTAAACGTGGAGTAAAGCTAAAAATTCCTTTTTGGGAAAAGGTTGAAGAACCAGCAGTAGTGGAAGTAGTGTCTGTGCCGAAAGGTATGATGGAGCACAAAGTGGTATCGGGCGAAACATTGTATTCTTTATCGCGAAAATATGGGATATCAGAAGAAGCACTTTTAGCTCAAAATCCATCCGTTCAGAACCTACAGGCTGGAATGATAATATATGTTCCGGCAAAAGACTTGGTTGACGAAACAAAACCCGTTGCCATTGAAAAGGAAGCAAATATAAATTACTTTGAGCATATTATTGAAAGTGGGCAAACCATGTGGGGAATAACCAGAAAATATGGTGTTTCCGAGAATGAGTTAAAAGGATTAAATCCCATTTTAAATACTGGGTTTCCTGCTGGTGTAGTAATTAAAATACCGGCAAAAGAAATTGAAAAAACAGTTGCCAAGCCGGTTAATGATGCAGCTTTTTCTAAACATGTAGTTAAACGGGGTGAAACTTTATATGGTCTATCGAAAAAATACGAATTGACCATTCCAGAAATAAAAAAATACAATCCTGTTTTGGAAACCAGAAATCTGGTAAAGGATGAAACAATACTGATTCCTGAACAACCGGACGAAATTTTCGAGAAAATAGTAAGCAATAACAAAGCCGACTCGGCAAGATTGATTGAAGAATATTATGAAGTTGAAGTCGTGCTTCCAGTAGCCATTCCGCAAGGTTGTTTGCCTGAAAGTACCGGTATGTTTACAGATAAAACGTATAACATTGCCTTGTTTCTACCCCTATTTCTGGAGATTAACGATACTCTAAATCGTGAAGATGCGCCAATTGATACGATGGCTTTATTTACTGAAGAGGAAGTTGAGATAGCGCAGGATACAACCATTGAATTGGAAGAACGGAAAGAGTTATTTAAACAGTTTTATGGTGGAAGCGAAAACTTTGTTCAATTCTACGAAGGTGTTTTGCTAGCAGTTGATTCCCTACAGAAATCAGGTGTGACGATTCGCTTACATGTGTTCGATACACAGCGTAAAGCTGACTCTATCCGTAAGTTTATTCAAACCCAGAAATTTTTAATGACCGACCTGATAATTGGACCCATTTATCAAAGTGTACAAAATGAAGTAGCCCAAATAGCTGCTAAAAACCGTATCCCAATTGTGTCGCCACTAGCCTCGCAAGGTGGTATAACAGCAAGCACACCTGCGTATTATCAGGTAAATCCTTCGCGCGATTACATTGCCGAGAAAACTGCCGAAATGGTCGCCGACGAATATTACAACAGTAACTTTATTATTGTAAAAACACAAAATTATAAAGGCACTTCCGAAGGTCGTTTAGTGGAAATGTTTCGCGAGAAATTTGTGAACTCTGGTTTTATGAGTAGTAAACATGGTGTAAATTTTACCATTTACGATCTTGAAAACGAAGGTTCGTTTGGTTTACGTCGTATTATGTCGAAAACCAAAGAGAACGTGGTATATATTCCATCGTCGAACGAGGGTAAACTAAGTCTCGCTATTTCGAATGTAAATAATTTGGCGCGCGATTTCTCCATTACTTTAATTGGTTCAAGTCGTTTTCCAAATTTCTCGAGTATACAAGTTGACCATTACCACAATCTGAAATTAAAATATGTGGCGCCGTATTGGATGGATTATACCAAATCATCAACCATTCAATTTGTGGAAACATTTAAAACTAATTTTGGTACTGAACCCAATAATTTTGGTGCGCAGGGCTACGATGTTACCATGTATTTTATGACGGCGCTTACAGCCTTTGGGCCCGACTTTGCCGATTGCCTTCCATATCTGCATTTAAATCAAGTGCAAGGCAATTATCACTTCGAAAAGGTTACTCAGTTTGGTGGGTATATGAATCAAGGGGTTTCCATAATCTCGTATACACGCGATTACGAAGTACACCGTAAAAGTGTAAAAGGTCAGCCTCGACTTATTGCCGATAATTAGGATGAATTGATTATATACCTATAATCATTCAAATAAGCACTGGTGAGTTTTTATTCTTCTATTGTTAATCGATAAACATTAGTTTCTCTTTTCGTAAAACCTAATTTTTGATAAAGTTTGTTTGTGGATATCTTTTTTAGTCAAGATGTAGTCAGGTGCTCCGCAAGATTGTCTTTTCGGTTCGTTAGTCGCCCTTATTTCAGGCACTATACTTTCAATAAGTTGTTGCAAGTCACCTCTAAAAGTATGCTCAGTCGCATTTCCGAGTAAATATCTCTGATTTATGTTGTCAATGTATTTTTCTATTGTCATAATTTAATTCTCATTTCTCTGGGTGAGCGTTGGTTTTTTCCTGTCTGAAACATAAAGGTTGTGTCCCCCTGTCGCGGATTCTTCCGAACACTCATGATTACAAATCCGCGCCAGCCTTTAGTACGTTGGAAAAAAAAATAGCTCTTTTATTCCTCGTTGCAGTACCGAGTGGTATTTTTTTAACTATTTCGATTAGCCATGCAATGTAATCATGTGGGGGCAGGGTTTCCCAAACCAAAAGTGAAGCTTTTGCTAAAG
>JAUVDE010000035.1 GCA_030595485.1 Draconibacterium sp. | reverse complement strand
AAGGGAACAAGGATAATAAACAATCTGACTGCGCCAAAATATTTTTAAATAGCTACGGCTATTAAAAAATATTTGTGGCTTGCATCTTATTCATTATCCTTGTTTCTTGAAAGAAAGGAATTTTTAGAAGTCCCCTTAAATTCAGAAATCCATTCTTCTCTAAGGGTGGATTTTTTTATTACACTTAATATATGATAGGTTTTATTTTTTTCCCATATTTGAATAATCATTTATGAAACTTTTAAAAGGAAATAATATGGCAAAAGGTAAAGACTCGAGGAAAACAGAGAAGAAGGAAGCGGCTAAAACTCCAAAGGAGAAAAAAGCAGAAAAGAGAATGAAAAAACCTAAATACGAATAGTCGTAAAATCGAAATATAAAAAAATGCCATCCGCCAAATTAAAGCGAATGGCATTTTTTGTGTTCTGTTGAGTTTCAATCTCAGTAAACTGCAATTATCAGTTTATTTCTTCCACTGAATACAGAGACTACTAACTGCGACTTTCCTCTATCCATCTTCTCCACCAATACCACACTCTTTGTAACCTTTTAAGGTGATTTTGAAGCAATGTGAATAATCAGTAGATGAAAGCCTATCAACTACGAACATTCGATCCTTGGTTAATTATGAGGGATCAGTACTCTTGGATGCAGGGGACTGGTGTTGGTTTATAATGCTCTTTGTACAATCCTTTCAAAAATGCTAGTATCTTACGCTTCATAAACTAAGCCTTTTATGAAAACTAAAACCTTCTTTTTTCTAATTTGTCTGGCGCTAAATTTGTTTGTTAGTGCGCAGCAAAAGACTACATCGCCTCTCGATAATTATAATGTCGTCTGGAATTATCCAAGTGAAAATGCAAGCGAATCGATGCCATTGAATGGTGGAGATATTGGTTGCAACGTATGGGTTGAAAATGGAGATATTTTGCTGTATATGCAACGCAGCGGAAGTTTAAGCGAGAATGGCGAGTACCTGAAATTAGGTCGTGTTCGTTTAACTTTAACTCCAAATCCTTTTGAGAAATCAACTGCATTCAGACAAGAACTTAAATTGCGCGATGGTTTTATTGAAATTGAATCGGAAAAGAAAAATATACAGGCGAAGTTAAAACTCTGGATTGAGCTTGATAAGCCAATAATTCATATTGATGTAGAAGCAAACCAAAACGTGAGTATAAATGCGGCGTACGAAAATTGGCGAACTGAAGAAAAAGAACTCTTACCTAAAAATGATGGTCAACGTGAGCGTTTTACTTGCTTTAGTTTGGAAGGTTATCCAGGTAAAGTACTTCGTGTAAAAGACGAAATAGAACCTACCAATAACGGAATCTTGTTTTTCCATCGTAATCCCGAAGAAAAATTAATCCCTGAAATTCTGATTAAGCAACAAAACCTGGAAGAATATGCCGATGAGATTGTTGACGACATTAGAAACCGAACTTTTGGAGGTTTTATGTACGGAAAAGGATTGGTAGCAGATGGAACAGGAAAAGGGAAATACCAGATAACTCCTTATAAATCATGGAAATTAAAAAGCGAAAAGTCACAAAAAAGTCATCAGCTACTAATTGCAACCCACATTGAGCAAGCCAAAACTATTGACGATTGGCAAAATAATCTTTTTAATACTGTAAATGAATTAACGAATTCCGAGGACGCATTTGACAGTTCAGTTGCATGGTGGAATCAGTTTTGGGAACGCAGCTATATTTTTATCCAACCCGGTTCTCCCAAGCTTTCAAATCCGGTTTGGCAGATGAGTCGTAATTATCAGCTTTTCAGGTATCAGCTTGGTGGAAATGTAAATGGCGAATACCCCACAAAATTTAATGGTGGCAACTTAATTTACGATCCGGTTTTGGTAAATAAAAAGGATAAATATGAACCCGATTGGCGACAATGGGGTGGGGCAGTTCACACGGCTCAAAACCAGCGATTGTTGTATTGGCCCATGTTAAAAGCCGGCGATTTTGATGCGATTATTCCGCAATTCGAACTTTATCGTAAAGGTTTGCCGGGTGCCACGGCGCGAGTGAAAAAACATTTCGGACACAATGGTGCAGTGTTTCCTGAATACATGAGTGCCCCGGGAATTGTATTTGGTGCCGGATGGGGTTGGGAAGGCGATGGTTTGCGGGCACGCGGAGAGGAAGTACCTTTTGGCGATGAACGCGCTACAGGTTCATATGGATATAATGAGATTGCAGAGGCCGGTGTAATGGCCAATCAATCTTGTGCTTACCATTGGGAATCGCAGGTAGAACATGCCTACATGATGTTGGAATATCACCGCTTTTCGGGGAAGGATATTTCGACATATATGCCTTTTATAAAAGCAGCCTTGATTTTCTTCGATGAGCACTACCAACTGCGTCAGAAAATGCGAAATGGTAAAACTCTGGATGAAAATGGCAAGCTCGTGATTTACCCTTCAACTTCTTGCGAATCATATCGTGGAGCAAAAAACCCCAGTGACTTGCTTGCCGGATTAAAAGCATGTTTATCTAGTTTGATTGACTTGGATGAAAACTATGTTTCAGCCGAAGAGAAAAAATATTTTTCTGAATTTTTATCACGAATTCCGGATTATCCGTTTGATGAAATAGATAATTTACCGGTATTAAAACCTGCCTACGAATGGTTAGCGGAAGCGAATCAGGAGTTACCTCAGTTTTACCCACTTTTTCCTTTCGACCAGTTTAAACTTGGCGACGATGAAATTCAAACTTTTAAGAATACTTATAAACTGGCTCCCGATTTTCGAAAAGGGACAGTAAAAAGCTGGCATCAAGATGGAATTCAATTTGCACGCATGGGAATGACCAAGGAGGCTGCCGATTACAATGTTAAAAAGTTGATGGACAGTCCACGCCGTTATCCTACCTTTTGGGGGCCGGGTCACGATTGGGTTCCTGACCATAATTGGGGAGGTTCGGGAATGATTGGTTTGCAGGAAATGTTATTGCAAACCATCGGCGATGAAATTTATGTATTACCAGCCTGGCCAAAAGATTGGGATGTTGACTTTAAACTTCATGCACCAAAACAAACAACAGTTGAAGTAAAAGTAAGGGAAGGCAAAATAATAGAGATGAAAGTATTGCCTGCCTCACGTAAGAAAGATGTTATAATAATGAATGGTTTTAATAAAACTAAATAAACAATAATGAAGAATTTACTCGTTTTAGCACTTGTGTTTTTTGTTGCCGTATCGTGTACTCAAAAAACTGTTGAGGAAAATAAACCAAATATTTTATGGATTATTGCCGAAGATCTCTCTCCGTTTATGGGATGTTACGGCGACCCAATTAACACAGGACACACACCAGTAATCGATAAACTGGCATCGGAAGGAGTAGTTTTTACACGTGCTTATTCCACTGCTCCGGTTTGTTCTGCAAGTCGTTCAGCTTTAATTACAGGAGTAATGCAAACATCTACGGGCACCAATCAACACCGTTCGAGCCGTTTTACTGATGGCGAAATTGTCCCTGAAGAATTGCGTATTCATTTGCCTGAAGGGATGCTTACTATTCCTGAACTAATGCAGGAAGCGGGGTATTTTACCTTTAACGGAGGAAAAGACGATTACAATTTTCATTACAATCGTAATTCCCTTTATTGTGTCGGTTCAAGAGATAATTATATTCCCGGAATGAATGGCTGGCAGGGAAACTTTGCCAAACACTTTCTTTCCTACACCGAAGATGTTTGGAACGCACGTAGCGATAAAAGTCAGCCTTGGTTTGGACAAATACAAATAATGGGGGGCAAAAAAGATTTTAAATATGTTCGCGAAGGAGAAAAACTGGCTAACAACGATGTACCATTACCTCCGTATTTCCCAAATATTCCTTCGCAACGAAGTGCATGGACGCAACACTACAATGCCAACCGGGGTTCCGATACACAAATTGAAGCTATTTTAAAACAATTGGAAGTAGATGGCGAACTGGAGAATACAATTGTGTTTTTCTTTTCCGACCATGGAAGCAACACATCAATGCGACATAAACAATTTTGTTACGAAGGAGGAATGTTGGTTCCTCTCATGATAAAAGGAAACTCAGAGCTTCTAAAAGCCGGTACAGTTCGTAACGATTTGGTATCTTTGCTCGATGTTTCGGCAACAACGCTTGCCATGGCCGGTGTAACTTTGCCCGAATATCTTGAAGGTCAGGATTTATTTGCAAAAGACTACCAGACTCCAAAATATGTAATGGGCGCTCGTGACCGTTGCGATTATACCATCGACCGCATTCGTACAGTTCGTTCTAATAAATACCGATACATTCGAAATTTCTTTCCTGACAGACCATTATTACAAGCCGGTTACCGCGATAACAAACCAATGGTTACAAAACTGAAAAAAGCGAGAGAAGATGGAATACTAACTGAATATCAGGAAGACCATTGGTTTGGTGTAAGGCCGGAAGAAGAGTTGTATGACCTTGAAGCCGATCCGCATCAAATGAATAACCTGGCTTTAAACACCGAGTTTGCAGATGTATTAAAAGAACACCGTGCCGTATTGGGAGACTGGATAAAAGAAACCGACGACAAAGGACAATATCCAGAATCGGCAGTTCAATTAGAGGCAACGTATAATTTGTGGAAAGATCGCAAAGTATTTAGCACAGCTAAAGTAAACCCTGAATACGATCAGTTTAAAAACTAGTATTATGATGAAAATAAATGGCCTGTTTATGGTTTTGATTTTGGCTTTTGCTGCTTTTTCGTGCAATACAAAAACCGAAGTAGCTAAAAAACCAAATGTATTGATTATTGTAGCTGACGATCTTGGTTACGCCGATTTGAGTTTTCTTCCTTATGCATCAAAAGATATTCAAACACCAAATATTGATAGAATTGCCGAGAACGGAGTTTTTTTCACTGATGCCTATTCTACAGCTCCAATTTGTAGTCCCTCGCGTGCTGGATTAATTACGGGGCGTTTTCAACAACGTTGGGGTAATTATTGGTACGGAGAAGGTGGTTTGCCGGCAATTGAAAAAACACTGCCTCAAATGCTAAAAGAGCAGGGGTATTACAGTGTTAAAATTGGAAAAACACACTTAAATGGTGGCCCTGCAGAACACCCAATGGATCATGGTTTCGACGACTTTCTTGGTTTTATCGACCATACTTGGGATTACCTTCGATTGAGTGCAAATGATGTTGATGAGTATGGCGAAAAGAATGCAAAACTGGCACACATTGGCCCATTATTAAACGGGCGCGAAAAGAAATCTTACGAAAATAGTTTTACCACCGATATTTTTACCGATAAAGCTGTTGATGTAATCAAAGCTAATTCTGAAAAATCTTGGTATATCGAACTTGAATATAATGCCGTACATCATCCAACTTATATTTGTCACCCCGATTATTTAGGAAAATATGGAATCGACCAGTTTCCATTCTGGAATCCACAGGAAGAGCCTTATAACGTGTGGCATAAAAAATGGGGACATTTAGGGGAAGTGGATCCCGATGGAAGAAAACGCTACCAGCTTCAATTGGAGGTTATGGACAATGGCATTGGTAAAGTTTTAAATGCATTGGAAGAAAGTGGACAAAAGGATAATACCATTATTGTTTTCTTGTCGGACAACGGAGGTACAATAAATACTTACGCTCGAAACATGCCACTTAATGGCTACAAATATATGTTTGCCGAAGGTGGAATTCGTATACCAATGATTATTTCGTATCCGCAAAAAATGAAGGAACATATAACTGTTTCGCAGTTGGTTTCGGGGATGGATATTTTGCCAACAGTTTTGGCCGCAACAGGCACACCAATTCCTGAAAATATTGATGGAAATAATCTGTGGCCAGTTATAAGTGGAGATGAATTGGGGCACGAAGAACTTTTTTGGGCCGATGGACGTGGACAGTGGGTAGCGCGAAAAGGAAAATGGAAGTTGGTAAATAATAGTGGCTGGGTACACTCCAATTTTAAAATAGAAAATGGAACTGCTGTTTCCACAGAGGACTTTATATATCCCGAAGGAGTTTTACTTTTCGACTTACAAAACGATATTGGCGAAACCCAAAACATGGCTGCAGGCAATCCTGAAGTGGTTAAGGAACTAACAGCCGATTATGAAATGTGGCGTAGTGAAATGTCAGATCCACGAACTAGAGAAGGCAAGCTTAAAAAGAAGAAGAACAAAAAATAGATTCCATTTGGGGGTGAAATATCCAGATGTGACTTAAAATTGAAAAAGTCATTTTTGATAATTAAATATTTGAGTTAAAAAACAACCGCTTATTACTGAATATTGTTCTTAACTACTTGGTCAATGAGAATATTCGAATTAGAAATTCTAATATAAAAGGAAAGCGATTGATGAATAATCATCAATCGCTTTCCTTTTATGCTAATCTATTTCCAAAATAAGTCTCAACAACATTTTTAGTGTCGAAACCTAATTCTTATTTACTTAAGTCTTTAATTCTAATATTTCTGAAATACAATTCAGAACCATGTCCAAGGAAACCGATGTAACCTTTATCGCGTTTTAAGCCCGGATGTTTTTTGCCATCTTTTGTTCCGTGGTCGCGAGCATGTGCAATGTCGCCATCTAAAATAATTTCACCGTTTAAAGTGATTTTAATTTTAGTGCCTTTTACAATTACTTCCTGTACATTCCATTCGCCAACTGGTGTTTGGAAACCACGTTTTGCTGCAATTGTTCCGTAAACCGAACCATGGTACTGGTATTCTTTTAGATTGGCATAAATAGACGCCGTGTTGTCAAGAATCTGTAATTCCATTCCAACATAAGCAGCATCACCTTTTAGCGGAGTACGAATTCCAAGTCCGTTATTTGCTCCCGGAGTTAGTTTAAATTCGAAACGGTAAATAAAATCGCTGTATTCTTTTCCAGTGAAAAGATTTCCATGTCCACCCATTTTAGGATTAACAACCAACTCACCGTTTTCAGCATAATAATCTGTTTTGTTTCCTTGCCATCCGTCGAGGTTTTTACCGTTAAATAGCGACTCGAAACCTTCACCTATTTCTTCCTGGGTTAAACCAATTTCCTCCGTGTTAATTTCACGAACATATACATCGCGGAAAGCCAATTCGTTACCGTGTGCTTGCAATTCAATTGTACCTTCTTCAAAAATTGGAATTTCGCGGTTCCAGTAATTGTCCATTTTTACATTGTCAACTACCAACTCTCCATTCAGGTAAATCGTTACGTTTTCACCAATCATGGTAATTCGGAACGTGTTCCATTCATTAACAGGATTATCAGCTACTTTTAATGGATTTTTAATGTTGCCGTTGCTATTATTGTACAAACCGCCGGAGCCAACTTGTGCACCAACTTCAACACGCGAAGTATCCCAAATTTGTACTTGAGGTGTTCCACGAAGATAGATTCCACTGTCGCCTTTTTTGGTAATCAGCCAGTCTACAACCATTTCAAAATCTTTGTATTTTTTTGCTGAAACAAGGTTGTGACCTTTCCCGGTAAATACAATTTTACCGTCCTTAACACTCCAGTTTTCCGACAAATGTAAATCAGCCTCAGCTTGAGCTTTCTGACGTTCTTTGTCGCTCATTTTGGCAATTTTAATTGGGTTTCCACCTGCAATCATTCCTTGCCAGCCGTCTAGATTTTCACCATTAAACATTGAAACAAGACCTTCGCCCTTTTGCATATTGGTCAAATAATTGTTGATATCAATTTTGTAGTACTGACTATCACCACCTTCCATAACTGAAGCCGCTTTTTCTAAAGCATTACGAACTTCTGTTCCGTAGAATTTACCATTAAGAGCAATATTTTTAATGGCAATAGCCGCATTTTGTTGCAGTGCTTTATCATCAAGGAATTTCTCTAAATATATAACTGACAAGAAAGTATTTAAACGACCAATTGATTTAATAACGTAATTCTTGGCATTGTTTGAACCTGTGTATTCCATTATTTTACGGAACTGCAAAAGTTTTTGATCATTAGGTAATTTTGCTGAGTTTACCATTCGGGTAAAATTTGAAGCAGCTTTTGCTTGGTATTCACCTTCTGACGTTTTACAAATTTCGTAAAGCGAAGCGGCAGCTGAGTAATCTTTCCAACTGGTAAGCGCCTCAAACGATGCTTCTTTTAATGACCCACTTGATGTATTAAATGATTCGGTAACAGTTTTTAATGCAACCGGTCCACCAATTTGTGGAAGAAGAACTACAACGCGTCCTTTTTTATTGCTTGAGTTAAATGCAGTTAAAACTTTACCGTCAGCTTTTTGCTCGGCTTCAACACCCGAAGTTACAGATACAACAGCCATTTGAGTTGCTGAAATTTCTGAATCGTCAGAAACTGAAAGAAGAAGTTTTAGCAAGGCATCAACATTTTCATATACGGAAACACGTTTTAAAGCTTTAAAAGCAGCAGCTTTTTCAGCCTTATCAGAAGAAGAAGTGGCAGTCAAAACTTCATTGAAATATTGTGTTCCGGCTTTAGCAGCTATAAGCTCAATAAATGCCGCTTTAGTTTCACCCGAAGTTTTATCCAATTGACTAGCTACTGCATACAAGTGGTCTTTGTCTAATAATTGGTTCAGAACAGTTTGTGTGGCTTTAAAATCTTTTCCACTAGCCATGTGTGCTACTAAAGTTGGAACTGCTTTTGTTCCTTGTAATTGGCCCAAGGCAACTAAGGATTCCTGACGAACCACTTCCGAAGAAGATGCTAAACTTGCAGTTATTATTTCTGTGGCCAATCCACAACCGCGACGCCCCAACATTGAAATAATATCGGCTTTCACTTCAGCAGAAGCAGATTCAGCTTTTGCAATCCATTTGCGTGTGTCGGCAATACCACCCAAAGTTTCAGCAGTATTTAATACTGAATAACGAAATGCTTTGTCATTGTTATCAACTGCATCTAATAAAAGTGGAGTAGCTTCGTAACCTAAGTATTTAGCATAAATTGCTAAAGCAACTGAGTAATTATGTAGCTGGTCAGCCGAAGTGTTGGCTTTGAAAATTGCTTTACAAGCTTTTTTCATGGTCTCCAATTCGTTTTCAGCACCTAAACGATTTGTGTACTCTAAAAACGATTCGGTAGCGTTAGTTGCTTCATATTTGAAATCAACGTTTGATGCTGCTTTTTGCATGGTTTTAAATGATTCAACCGATGCAATATTTGCCAATGCAGTTAATGCCGTTTTTTGCATCGATGCACTTTCTGCTGATACAAATGGAGTAATTTCTGTCACAGCCTTTTTGCATTTTAACTCACCTAAAGCACGAACCAAAGTCATTTGAGCTTTAGCTTCTGCTTTTGGCAGCGCCTCTATAAATAACTCAGCCGATTTTGGGCAGCCAATCATTAAAATAGTTTGAGATGCAGGTTCAACTAATTTTTCATCAGTTAAATAAGTTCTTGCTGCTTCAATTGTATTGTGTCCACCAACCAAGTTTAGTTGATTCAGAATAAACGTTTTTACTTCAACATCTTTCTGAGTTTTTAAGGCTTTCAATAAATTTTCTTCAGCATAAGCTTTAGCGTCACATTTACCAAACTGACTGGCGTAACGCGCAAAACTGTTTAATGCAAAACGAACTGCAGTGTCATCATCAACACCCGGTGCAGTTAATTGTGATGTTAATTTCTGAAATCCTACCGATCCCATTTCAACGATTTCATTCATCGCTTTATCGCGGTGAGCCAAATCTTTGGTGGGCATTTGTGCTAGCACATCGGCAACTTTCGTATCTAAAGTACGGTTGTCTTGTGCAAAACTCCCTAAACCGGATATTACCAGTAAGAGGATTGTTATAAATTGGAATATATTTTTCTTCATTTTTTTGAAATTAGTAGCAAGTATTGAGAATCAAGTACTGAGACCTGAAAACTCGTAATAGTGTTAGAAACTTGCTGATTATTCATTTATTCTGTTTTTACTTTTTTAAATAGGTGTTTAAAAGCAAATGCTAAATCGTCCACGGTGCGCGCATTGGCTGATTGATTAATCTATTTGCACCTTCATCGTTAATAAATTCCAGCGTGTCAGGGTCGAAGTTTAAGGTACGTCCCAAACGAACAGCAATAATTCCAAGATTCACTAAAGTTGCCGAACGGAAACCATTCATTTCATTTAAAGCAAACTTCTTACGTGTTTTTACCGACTCCGAGAAAATTTTAATTTGTGGCTCTGGGTCAGGAAGTGTTTTGATAAAGCTTTGAAGATTAGGAATGTCAGATTTGAATCCTTGATAAATTTTACCATTTGGACCTTCAATATAAGCTGCATCTTTATCTTTATTCTCGCCATCAAGAATTACCTGACAACCATCAGCGTATGTATACGTTACACGTCTCCAGGTTCCCACTGCATCGTTATGTTGCTGAGGTGCATCAACTTCAATTTTAACCGGGCTGGTATCGTCTTTTCCTAACATATATTGGACAGGATCTAAGTAGTGCTGTCCCATATCTCCTAAACCACCACCATCGTAATCCCAATATCCACGGAAGTTTGAGTGAACGCGGTGTGCATTATACGGACGGTGAGGCGCAGGTCCTAACCACATGTCGTAATCAAGGTTTTCAGGAACTTGTTGTGGCTCCAGATTATGTTTTCCTTGCCAAAAGAATTTCCAGTTGTAACCTGTAATTCCACTAACAGTTACTTTTAGTGGCCAGCCTAAAATTCCGCTATCAATAACTTTTTTCAGTGGTTTAACATCGGTTCCCAAACCATAAAATTGATCTTTAAAACGAAACCAGGTATTTAAACGGAACATACGACCATGCGCATTAACCGCTTCCATTACCTTTTTACCTTCGCCAATGGTGCGGGTCATTGGTTTTTCACACCAAATATCTTTTCCGGCTTTGGCAGCTTCAACGGCCATAACTCCATGCCAATGTGGTGGTGTGGCAATGTGCACAATATCAACTTCGGGTAGTTGACATACTTCCCTAAAGTCATCAAATTGTTTCACTTTGTAGTCAATCATACTTTGTGCCTTTTGCAAGTGCAGTTTGTCTACATCACAAATGGCTACTACTTTGGTGCCTTCGTAAGGAATATGTCCGCGCCCCATTCCACCAACACCAATAATTGCTTTAGTGAGTTGGTCGGAAGGTGCCATAAAACCATTTCCTCCTAGTACGTGGCGAGGCACAATTGCCAGTCCTGCCATTGCGGCCAGAGAACTTTTTAGAAATTTCCTCCTGTTTGTTGACGCTTGATTTTTGTCCATCAGCTTTATCTTTTATGAAATTGATTTATTCTAATTTTCTGCAATATGCAAAGCTATAGGTAAAAATTGAGGGTAACAACAGGGGTAACAAAGCAGTTAAATGTTAATTAAATGCAAGGTTTCGTAAAAAAAAGACAGGGTGTTTGGAATTATATCATTGGGAAAGTTCATTCAAATTTATTGAGCCTAATGAAGAAATGATATAGATGCAGAAACGAGTTCAGCATGACGCTGACACATAGTTTTGCACAATCTTAATTAGGACGTCGCCCTGAACTGGTTTAAGGGTCTAACTAAAAAAAATAGCGATGATTTGGCAACAGGTTGTAATGAACAAAATGTAGAAGTCACTTATTGGATTTTAATGCCAATTTAATTGACTAAATCGGCAATGGATTTACCAAAAGGTTGCGCGTAACATTGTTGATACACTTTTTCGAAATGCTCTAAAGTTTCTTGTGCTTGAGTAGTTTTTCCCAATTTTATTAGTGCATTTATTTTATGACTTAGAATGGTCTCGTTTAAGGAATCAAAAATTAAAAGAGCATTTGACATACGAAGGAATAATTCTGTCGTCTTCAAAAACTCCTCGTTTTTATAAAGGGGTAAAAGTGTTTCCAGTAATTCATCCGAAATCTCACTTTTGAAACTATCTAACCACTCGTCGTCCATATTTGGTAACAAAGCACCTTTCTCAATAATTGCCAGAATTTCAGATAGAAGTTCAATGTTAAACGAATTTTCAGGGAATTGCTTAATTCGCTCAATTAAGTAAAAATACTTAGCAAGGTCGCAATACACATCTTCCTCGAAATTGAGCAGCCACTTTTTATTGTTGTAGTCGATACTAATCCCACTGTCTTGTTTAATAATTTCTCTGATTCGCTGAACCTGTGTACTCCTATTGTTTTTTGCACTCGCAGCCGAATAACCAGCCCAAAGTTTATCAGTTAGTTGTTTCGAACTAATTCCTTTTTCTTTTAAGGTTTCTATCAGTACTAAAATAAAAATTTGCTTTCTTTTTGGAGAGAAGCGTGCGGTTATATTTTCCTTGTTACGGTTAACTATTTTAAAACCACCAAACAGTTCTAAGTAAGGTTCTTTGTTGGGGTGTATTTTTCGCTGTTGATCAATTTCAAAAGTAGTACTCAGCTTAAATTTTCTGGTTTTATTCTTCTTTCTTTTAAAAATGAAATAAAATGAAATAGCAGCCAGACAAAATAGCAGAATCCAAATAATAAAGTACTGATTTGATTTGCTGTTTTTCTCAAAACCTTTGCTGTACAAATGTTTAACTTCTTCTTCGCTTAAAGTGCGATTCCAAATAGCGAGGTCGTCCATCATTCCCATAAAAAACTCATCCCATAGGTTTGTTCCAATGAGTAAAGAGTGGTCGGTGGGCATAATTAGCGCAGCATCCTGTGTGCCAACTAAAACACCGTTTCGATAAAAGCGAACCGTTTCTCCTGCAGAAATTACATAGGTGAGAAGTTGCCATTCCTTGCTTGTTACAACAGCCGAATCGCTAAAATGGTCTTTTATACCGGGCGAAGTAAAAAGGAGATTGCCATCCTTAAACTTAACAGACAATGCTTTCCCTTTTCCAAGAATACTTCTGTTTCCCTTAAGTTCCGTAGGATTAACCCAAGCACTAACAGTGAAGTTTTTTTGGAAGTCTATATCTGTGTCAAAGTCAATGTAGTTATCTCTTCCGTTAAATACGGCGCACCATCCTCTCAATGCATCTTTTTGGTAATCTATTTTGCTATACGAAGTCTTGGTACCGCTTTTTGCCTCGTTTTCAACTTTGCGATCAAAGCGTAATAAAAGCACCATCTCATCCATAAGGTCTTTTCGGGTAGCATAGAATATTTTTGTGCTTTCCCAGGTCTGATTATTAAAGTTAAATACATCAGGCGAAAAACGAAAACCTTCTTTTATGGGACTAAGATCTAATTGAGTAGTGTGTATTTTTCCCATCGACGACATTTCTGGCAATTCCTCCCAGCTTACTCCTGAAAGTATTTCTCCATCGTATTCAACTTTAGCTGAGTACCATGTTCTAGATGTGAAGTTTTGGTGATAAGCGTTAAAGGTCTCCATTTTCTGGGTTACGAAAAAGTTGGGTAGTTTCCCCGTGTATGCATTAAATATTTCAGGAATAAGTTCCAACTGATTTTTTAAAGAGTCGGGCAGAGAAGTCACGTCATCTTGCATGAAAATTACCAGATTATTTTCTGTATTTCCATTAAAACCACTTTCAATTTCAGCGGGAAAATTAACAGGGACTTTATATTCGCAAATATTTTGGCCATACGAAAACGAGTACAAGGTTTTTTCCGAAGAAAATAGAATTAAACGTTTTCCATTACTCATGCAATTCTCTAGGTCCGTATAAGAATAATTTTCAGGCAGAGCCACAAACGGATTAATGGGATGAGCTTTTAACAGTGAAGCAAAACTAGAGGTTTCTTGCTTAACAATAAGCGTTATTATTTCGTCAGGGTTTTGCTGTAGAAAGCTATTTGCTTCATCTAAAACTTGTTGAAAGCTAGTAGGGTCAGAAAAAATAAAAGCACGATAACCGCTTATCAGTTCTTTTTCAATTGTATTTGCTGCTTCACAAGTTAAAAATACCTGAGTATCCATGCTTTTATTCCCGAAAGCGTGGCTAGCCATTAGTGAAAAAAATAGGCTTGCAATAAGGATATAAATTAGCTTAGACTTGTAAAAAAATCGCATGACAACAAAAATATAAAAAAGAGCACTAGTTGTACGCGTTGGCGTGAATTTAGAGCTTCTATTTTTGAGTTTTTTATGCTTAAAGATTACTAAAGAAGAACGTAGGCAAATTGAACAAGACGAAAAGTGTTAGTTGTAGCTCTAATTACAGAATCTGTTAAGCTTTGTACTATTGGCCTAAATAAATTCGTCAAAAACTTGTCTCATAAAATATGAAGATTATTTATTATTTTGCGGTGAATGAAATTAATTCTGAAAAATACCGACAGCTTTGTTAACGAGCGTTTGAATATTACCAAGAAAGAAATTCCTTGTTTGGATTCATCTTGGCATTACCATCCACAGTACGAGCTCTTGTATATTTCACAAAGTAATGGGATCCGATTTGTTGGTGACAGTGTTTCTCCGTTTTTTCCGGGTGATTTGGTATTGGTAGGACCATATCTACCGCATTTATGGCGTAACGATGCCTCGTATTATTCCGACGACACCAACAAGGTTAAAACCATTGTATTAAAATTCACCAAAGATTTTATTGGAGATGGAACGTTTAATCATCCTGAGTTTTCCGAAATAAATAGTCTTTTGGAGGAGTCCAAATTTGGAGTATGTTTTGGGAGTTCGGTTGCCGATAATATGCACAATGAATTGGTAGATATTATCGATTTATCGCCAGCCGAACAGTCTATTAAATTGCTCGATGTGTTAAACCGCTTATCAGTAAACCATGATAAAAAGGTGCTTTCATCATCAGATATGCGCCAATATACCACCGATAATTCGCAACGCTTAGATGAAGTAATTAAATACATATCAGATAATTATGCTGACTATATTGGATTGCAAGATGTTTCGGATATTGCCTGT
>JAUVDE010000250.1 GCA_030595485.1 Draconibacterium sp. | reverse complement strand
CCTTTTTTGAAAAAAGAAGGAACCGGCATAATCATGTTCTGGTCAAGGGAAAATGATTGGTCCGAAAAAAATCTTCTTACCGGTCCTCCTGAAAAAACTGCATTGTAAATATTTTTAGATTGATGGGATTTATTCGGAGATTGATAGGATTGAAATAATCAATCTACTTCAATCTTACATCAATCCATTTTCAATCTTCTTCTCAATCAAGTCAATCTTTTATTTCTGCATCAAAAACGCATCAACACTTTCGGCGGCTTCTTTACCTGCTTGAATAGCATGAACCACAAGGCTTGCGCCTTTTTCGGCATCACCAGCAGCAAATACTTTAGTTAACGAAGTTTGTTTCTTGTCGTCTACTTTAACGTTTCCGCGCGCATCGTACTCAATACCTAAGGTTTCGAGTAGACCTACATGTACCGGCTGTGTAAAGCCCATTGAAAGGAATGCCAAATCAGCATCCACTATTTCGGTGGTTCCTTCCACTTCTTTCATCAACCAGCGTCCGTCAGCATCTTTGTTCCATTCTACTTGTACAAGCTCTACTTGCTTAAGCACACCATTTTCACCAATAAAACGTTTGGTGTTAAGGCTCCAGCGGCGCTCGCAACCTTCTTTGTGCGAACTCGATGTGCGAATAGTATCGGGCCAATAAGGCCACGGGTTTGTATCGGCACGTTTTTCGGGTGGTTTTGGTAAAATCTCGATTTGTGTAATCGAATTTGCTTTTTGACGAACCGATGTTCCAACACAGTCGGAACCAGTATCGCCACCACCAATTACAATTACATTTTTACCTTCGGCTAATATTCTATCTTCGTCGGTAACGTTTTGCCCGGCTACAACTTTGTTTTGTTGCGTAAGGAAATCCATGGCGTAATGAACGCCGGCTAAATCTCTACCTTCAACTTCAAGGTTGCGCGCTTGCTCGGCTCCAATGGCCAAAACAACGGCATCGTATGTTTTTAATAATTCAGCCTTGTTAATATCGACACCAATATTAACGTTGGTTTTAAACTCGATTCCTTCTTCGGTAAACAAATCTAACCTACGGTCGATAATACGTTTGTTTAGCTTAAAATCAGGAATTCCGTATCGAAGTAAACCTCCAATGGCATCGTTTTTCTCGAAAACGGTAACCGAATGACCGGCGCGGTTTAACAAGTCGGCAGCCGAAAGACCGGCAGGCCCCGAACCAATAATTGCTACTTTTTTGCCCGTGCGTGTTAAAGGTGGGTTAGCCACCACAAAACCAGCTTCGAAAGCATGTTCAATAGTTGCACTTTCGTTTTCACGAATAGTAACTGCTTCTTCGTGAATGGCTAGCACACACGATTTTTCGCAAGGTGCCGGGCAAATACGTCCTGTAATTTCAGGAAAACTATTGGTTGAATGTAATATATAATAAGCCTCTTCTTTAGCGCCACGGTATACTGCATCTTGCCATTCAGGAATTTTACTTCCTACAGGGCAACCCCAGTGGCAAAACGGAATTCCGCAATCCATACAGCGCGATGCTTGTAATTTACGGTCTTTTTCGTTCAGTGTTTGTTCAACTTCTCCGTAGTCGAAAACTCTTTCTTCTTTTGGGCGATAACCCGCTTCAATGCGGTCTACTGTCATAAATCCTTTTGGATCTCCCATATCTTATTTCTCCTTTTTTCTTAATTAATAATGATTGCTAAAATTTTACTCGTGACGTGAAGGATCATCCTCGGTCAGTTGTAATTTTTTCTGTAACTCTTTCAATTTCTGTTCTTGCAGAACTTTTTTGTATTCGAAAGGAATTACTTTCACAAACATTGGAAGATAGGCTTCCCAATTTGTCAGAATTTTTGATGCCACCGAACTTTGTGTATTTACAAGGTGATTGCTAATCATTTTCTGTAGTTCTTTAATATCTGCTTTGTCTTCAACAGGCGAAAGTTCAACCAAACCTTTATTGCAGAAGTAATCGAAGTCGCCTTCTTCATCAAGAACGTAAGCAATACCTCCACTCATACCTGCTGCAAAGTTTCTACCTGTTGGTCCAAGTACGGCAACACGTCCACCAGTCATATACTCGCAGCAGTGGTCGCCTGTACCTTCAATTACAGTTGTGGCTCCCGAGTTACGAACGGCAAAACGTTCTCCGGCTACACCTCTAATATAGGCCTCGCCTGCGGTAGCTCCATAAAACGAAGTATTACCAACAATAATATTTTCTTCGGGTTTAAATGTTGTGCCAAGTGGTGGAACAACAGTTATTTTACCACCCGAAAGTCCTTTACCTATATAATCGTTACAATCTCCTTCTAAACGGAAATTAACACCTTTTACAAGGAAGGCACCAAAACTTTGTCCGGCTGTTCCGTGGAAAGTACAGTTAATGGTTTCTTTTGGGAGACCAGCTTCGCCATATCGTTTCGAAATTTCTCCCGAAAGCATTGCTCCTACGGTACGGTCAACGTTTACTATATCGTGCGAAATCCAAACTTTCTCGCCTCCGTTTAGTGCTTTTTTTGCATCGTAGATTAAATCCTGGTCGATGTGGCCTTTACTGTCTTGTGTATTCGGATGCGTATTATGAATAGCAACTTCTTCTGCCTGTTTTGGTAAATACAGCAGTTTCGAGAAGTCAACATTTTTCATTTTCCAGTTGGTAACATTTTCGTTTACCTCTAGTAAGTCGGTGCGACCAACAATATCGTCGAATTTACGGAAACCCATTTCGGCTAAGTACTCACGAATTTCTTCAGCTAAAAACTTAAAAAAGTTTACTGTGAATTCCGATTTTCCGATAAAACGTTTACGCAATGATTTGTCTTGTGTTGCAATACCGGCAGGGCAAGTGTTCATGTGGCATTTACGCATCATTACACAACCCAGTACAATTAGCGCCGAAGTTGAGAATCCAAATTCTTCGCCACCTAAACAGGCTAGTGCAATTACATCGCGACCATTTTTTAACTGACCATCAACCTGTAGTTTTACACGACCACGAAGGTTGTTTAATACCAGGGTTTGTTGTGTTTCGGCAATACCCAGTTCAACAGGTAAGCCTGTATTTTTAATCGAACTTGCAGGACTTGCACCTGTACCACCATCGGCGCCGGCAATAATAATAACATCGGAGAATGCTTTCGATACTCCGGCTGCAATTGTTCCAACACCATCTTCTGAAACCAGTTTTACTGAAACTTTGGCTCGTGGATTTACAATTTTAAGGTCGTAAATTAATTGTGCTAAATCCTCGATTGAATAAATATCGTGGTGAGGTGGTGGTGAAATTAAAGTAATTCCAGGAGTAGAGTTACGCGTTTTAGCAATAATCTTATTCACCTTAAATCCGGGTAACTGTCCACCTTCGCCCGGTTTAGCACCCTGTGCAACTTTAATTTGCAGCTCTTCGGCGTTGGTAAGGTAGTTGTTGGTTACTCCAAAACGTCCCGATGCAATTTGTTTAATTTTACTATTTTTTATGGTGCCAAAGCGTGCTGGGTCTTCACCACCTTCTCCGGTGTTGCTTCGCCCGCCAATAGTATTCATGGTAACAGCAAGTGTTTCGTGTGCTTCTTTACTTATGGAACCGTACGACATTGCACCTGTAACAAAACGCTTCATAATTTCTTCAATTGGCTCCACTTCCTCGATTGGAATTGGGTTTTTCTTGAAGTTGAAACAGCTGCGGATAAATGCAGGCTGCTTGTTTTGTTTGTCTACAATTGCACTGTATTCTTTGAATTTAGCGTAGTTGTTTGTACGTGTTGCCCACTGCAAAAGCCCAATGGTTTCAGGGTTCCATGCGTGATGCTCTCCATTCTTTCTCCACGAGTAGTTTCCTGTATTTTCAAAACGGAAAGGTTCAGGAGTATTATCTTCTTTGTAAGCTTCCTCGTGGAACATTGTTGCCTCTTTGCAAATCTCTTCGAATCCTACACCGCCAATTTTCGATGTGATTCCTGTAAAGTATTTATCGATAATTTCCTGGCTAACGCCAATTGCTTCAAAAATCTGAGCTCCGTGGTAACTACGTAATGTCGAGATTCCCATTTTAGAGAATACTTTCAATAAGCCTTTACTAACAGCTTTAATATAGTTTTTACGCGCAACTTTGTATTCCAGATCAATTTTGCCCTCTTTAACCATGTGGTCGATAGCGGCATAAGCAAGATATGGGTTAATTGTACTTGCCCCAAAACCAAGTAGCAATGCAAAGTGTGATACTTCGCGCGCTTCACCTGTTTCAACAATTATGCCCACCTGCATTCGTTTCTTCTTCTTGATAAGGTGGTGATGAACTGCTGCAACTGCCAATAACGAAGGAATAGGAGCTAAGTCTTCAGAAACTACTTTATCAGTCAATAAAATGTAATTTTTCTTTTCGTCAACCGCTTCTTCTGCTTCAGCAAGCATTCTGTCCATTGCTTTTTCAAAACCTGCAAGTCCGTCTTTTACCGGAAACATCATTTGCACTTTTTTGTGCGAAAACATTTCGTCTTTCAGGTCTTTTATTTTACCAATGTCGGTATTGGTTAATAAGGGTTCGTTAAACTTTATGAGTTTGCAATGCTCCGGATTTTCATCCAGAAGATTTGAATGCAGCGAGCCAATATAATTTGTTAAGGCCATTACCAAACCTTCGCGAATAGGGTCGATTGGAGGGTTAGTAACCTGAGCAAACATTTGCTTAAAGTAATCGTAAAAACGTTTTGGCTTATCAGAAAAAACTGCAGGTGGAGCATCGTTACCCATCGAGGCAGTTGGTTCGACACCGACCTCACTCATTGGCTGAATGAGCTCGTACATGTCTTCTTTTGTATATCCAAATACCTTCGAGTAAGTTTCAAAGTTTTCAATGGATGAAGGACGACGTTTTTTTACAACAATATCTTTCATCATCATGCGGTTTTCTTTTAACCACATTCCATAAGGATTTCGCTTGCTTAATTGGTCTTTTACTTCTTCATCAGGAATAATAATACCGAGTTGTGTATCGACCAATAAAATTTTACCCGGACGTAAACGACCTTTTTCCTTAATTTCTTCAGCAGGGAATGTTTGTACACCAACTTCGGAGCCCATTACAATAAGACCATTTTTTGTAATTACATATCGCGAAGGACGTAAACCATTTCGGTCAAGTGTTCCACCAATGTAACGACCATCGGAAAATACCATTGATGCTGGTCCATCCCAAGGTTCCATTAAAGTAGAGTGGTATTCGTAAAATGCTTTTAAGCTTTCAGGAATCGGATTCTTTTTGTTGAAAGATTCCGGAATCATCATGCAAATTGAATGCGGTAATGAGCGGCCTGTTAGATGAAGGAATTCCAACACATTGTCGAATGAGGCAGAATCTGATTTCCCCGGTTGAATTACCGGTAGTAATTTTTTAAGGTCGTCGCCAAAAACTTCCGATTTCATTAAGTCTTCGCGAGCTTGCATCCACAAACGGTTCCCTTTTACTGTGTTAATTTCACCGTTGTGTGCAACCATACGGAATGGTTGTGCCAAATCCCATGTAGGGAATGTATTTGTACTAAAACGAGAGTGAACCAATGAGATGGCACTCTTGAATTTTTCATTTTTAAAGTCGAGG
>JAUVDE010000075.1 GCA_030595485.1 Draconibacterium sp. | reverse complement strand
AATCTAAATCCTTCATGCTCAGTTCCTACTCCCTGGCTGGGAACAACTTTCCCAGTACCAATCACATCCTCAGGTCTTCCATCAATAGCTACCGAACCGAATACAGTAAGTGCAAAAGGAACTGTATTTTTTCTGGTTTGTTCCATTATGGTCCACTTGGCATTAAAATCGGTGTACATATTTTTTTTAGTTATTCCTGCTCCTATCTGGAAGTTTTTTAAGGGAACATAATTTAAGCCCAACCGAATGTTAGAACCTGGAGCATATATTCCCCATAAATCGGATTTTCCATTTTCCATGGTACCAAATTTATGTTGAATTACAAATTCAAGTGTTCTCGCATCTGGGATATAGGAAGTTTGATTATCGATTAACAGACCATTTTCCCATGCAGAACTGACTGGCTTATCTTTTATCTTTTCAGTTTCTTCCTGCGCAAAAAGTTGAATGGCAACGAACGAAACGATGAGCAATAAAATATATTTTTTCATAGTGATTCTTTTAGCTAGCATTTAATTATTCTTAGCACCCTGCTTAATCCATAATAGTACCATGTTCGCCTGATTGGTAGTGTATTTCTTTTGCGTATGTCCACTTTCGTCAGGGTGAGGAACCAAATATATTTTACTCTCCTCAGGAGTTGAACGATTAATATATTTTGTCGTATTAACAGACTGATAGGCATTATCAGGAGTTAAATCGGGGGCTGTTCCACCTGTTTTATGGCACGAAGTGCAGTTGCTATTGTTGTTCCAAATCGGAATAATATCTGCTGAAAAGCTAACTTCCGGAGCATCCGGATTATCCGGATCGGTAGGTATCTCAGGTTCCGGAACAATAAAGTTGTATAAACATCCTGTAAACAGGAAGCTAACAACAAATAAAACGGAAAGTAATTTGAATATTTTCATTATGAGTAGTTTTAATATTGTTTTAAAATAAAAAGACTTCTAGCAGTAGAAGTCTTTTTACTATTATTCCAAAGAATCTAAAATTCGAATAATTGAAAACCTATTAAAGACCCAACTTCTCTTTAGCAGCATCAAGTAGCTCTCTTGTATAGTTCGGATTATGAACACCTGCACTTGCATCGTAATGTACAATTTTGTAGTTCCAGTAGGCTTCCCATACATCTTTATGGTATATTCCTACAACAGCGCCATGGCTTTCATTTAAAATTCCGGCTGCAACTAGTCCTTCAGCAACTTCTTCTTCAGCAGCATGAATTTCAGTTTGTGTTCCGTCAATATCAAAATCAGTTGCACTCGAGTGGCAAGTCTGACATGCTACTACCGATGGAGCCATTGTGTGTCCACCATTATCCATACCATCATCAGCATCTCCCATGTGGCAACCCACACAACCAAATCTTTTATGTGCATGCATTGTTGTACCTGCTTCTGCAGTGTAACCACCAACACCAAAAATTGTATTTGTCATTGTTGTATAGTGAGGACTTGAATGCGTACTTGGCATTAATACACTGTCTTCATGTTGTATGCCATAATATACACCTCGATAAATCATTGAGTCACCAACTGCATAAGCTTCTGAATATAGTGTGCCGTTTGATCTTGACTGGTGACAATGAGCACAAGTATTTGAACTCCCTTCAAAATCGAATATCGTTTCTCCATCTGTTTTAGCAACAACTGCTTCGTCAGAACGCATTGGTGCAGAAAGTCCGGCTTCTAAACTAACGTGGTCGCCATGACAAGTCCCACAAGTAATAATGGTTGCATGGTCTAGATTTGTTTCAGGATAGTAACCAACCATGGCAAATTGGTATCCTTCATTACCATGGCAATCCAAACATCCTGCTCTTGCACCAGCATATCCAAATTCGAATCCTGGAGAACCGTGTTTTGAACTTGCATACTGCATATTAATAGCATCCATTCCATCTTGTGTGTGGCAAACTAAACACATGGCATTTCCATCAACACCGTCTGTGCCGTCGGTTCCGTTTGTACCATCGGTTCCGTTTTGTCCATCGAGTCCATTAGCGCCATTAGTACCGTCAGAACCATCGGCTCCTGCAGGTCCCATTGGTCCTTCTTTAGTACAAGAAGCAGCCATAAAAGCACATATAAAGGCGAATAAAATAAGTTTTAAAAACGATTTGTAGTTCATAACAGTACTATTTAGATGTAGGTTATTAATTTTCAATTAACTCTGGTAGTAAAAATAGTATATAGCAGACCTGTTATTACAAGGAGTGAGGTGATATATAGAAAGGGGCGTGGTGATTAAAAATACTTCAAATGTTGACAAATGTCAATTTATCCATTTTTGCTTATTGCCTGTAGTGAAATTTCGTCCAGAATATTTATCGTATTTCCTTGGGTGATAATTAGTTTTGATTCTTTAAATTGGTGAAGGATGCGTACAAAGCTTTCTTTTGTCATGTTTGACATTTCTGCCAATTCAGTTCGTGTTAAATGTAATTTGAAAGAATTACTGTTGTAAATATCATTTTTTAAATACAACAAAGTGTCGGCAACTCTTCCGGGCATATATTTTTGAGTATGGTTAACCAGTTTATTTAGCAGAAAATTGTTCTGTTTGGTGTTTCTTCGGAGTAATCCAATAGCAAATTCGCTATTTTGAGAAAAGAGAGTAGTCAGTTTAGCCGAGTTAATTAGGCAACAACGAACTTCTGTTATAGCAGATAAACTAAAATGTTGGACACTTCCGTTAAATAAACCACCGCCGGTTATAAAATCGCCTTTTTTTGCAATTCTAACAATA
Organism: Draconibacterium sp.; assembly: GCA_030595485.1. GTDB lineage: Bacteria > Bacteroidota > Bacteroidia > Bacteroidales > Prolixibacteraceae > Draconibacterium. Next base: position 7,922 of record JAUVDE010000075.1, on the reverse strand, counting down.
ACATTTTTACCTGAATCACTTTCCACATACACTTTAGCTAATCCTTCTTTAATACAAATAACTGTTGTGGCCGATGTATTTTGTTTAATAATGGTCTCACCGGTTTTGTAAATTATTTGCATTTTTTCATCAACAATATAGTCAATTTCATCAGTCGTGAGAGGGGTGAAAACATTAAGTTTATCATCTTCAAAACACGCTTTGCAGCATCCGTTCGCTTTCTTCGAACAATTAACACAACTTGAATCAACAATTTTTGCCATTTATATTACTGAAATTTAACTGGTTACTCTACTCAATTTTTTCGAAATATTTAAACAAAATAACAATTTATATTTAATATTTTGCGCTTGTAACTTAACGAAATTATTTAAAAGATAAAATGGTATGGTAATAACTTTTTGTAGTGAACAAATGGTGAAAAGAAGTACAATTCGCTAGGATTTACAAAAATATGGAATTAATTTTAAACTGCTTTATTGTTTTTCTAAAACATATCTCGTATCTTTTTGTTAAATAAATAATCAAAAACAAAATTAATTATCACCACCATGAAAAAACTACATTTACTTTTTGCAGCCTGTATAATGATGTCAAGCATTATAAATGCTCAAAATATTGGAATAGAGAATGTTCAGCCACAATTAACCAGTATGGCAAATATTTCGGCTTTTTATGAAATAAACGATATTGGCTTTTATAAGGGAATAATAAATGAACCGGCAAAGGCTTTGGAATATGAAGGTGCAAATAAGAGCGCTGCAAATATGGGTGTATATTTAGCCGACATGATTTATGGAATTAATGCAAAATCGTTAACTGCTAACGAAAGTTTTGGTGCTGTTTTACAACTGGCAGAAAAAGTAGGGCTTGCAGACCAGTTTACACAACTAATAATTGACAGAATAAACTCTAAGACGTCTTCAGCGGAAGAAGTGGCAGCAACTTTAGATGAAATCTTACAAAGTGCTCAAGAAAAATATACAAAGGAGCAGAAAACGGAGTATTATAATTTCCTTCTGTATGGAAATTACATTGAAAAATTACATTTAATTTCCAGTGTTTTAGATCAAGCGCAATATTCCAACTTGCCCGCTTCTGCTAAAGCAAACTTGAATCGCTCGTTATTACAGTTAATGGCCAAACAAGGCGAACCTTTAAAGGAGCTATCAAAACTGATGGTAGATTATTCTTCAAATATTGTTGCGCATCGTGATATTCAGGCTCTTTTAAAATCATACGACCTACTTAAAAAGAATGCACCAGAAATTGTGAAATTGGATCCGGCGGAGATTTATAAGGCGAAAGAGATTAAAGATATTCAAAAAGGGATAAAAAAGATAAGAACACGTATAGTGGACTAATAGATAATAGCACTATAAAAAGACCTTCGGAGATAGTTCTACGAAGGTCTTTTTGTATTGTTCAAATTGAAATGTTAAACCAAACGCGTACCTCTTCCGGTAGAAATATTTTCAGGATTAGTAATCAGGATTTCCTGAACGCCTTTCATTTTAGCCCTGAATCCATTTTCTAGTTTTGGAATCATACCATCGCTAATTATTCCTTCAGCCTTATATTTATTAAATAGAGGTAAATCGAGATCGTAAATTACTGTTGATTCATCGTTCGGATCTACAAGTACACCTTTTTTCTCAAAGCAGTAAAACAGATAGACTTTATAATAATTAGAAAGTTCTGTGGCCAGTTCCGATGCAATTGTATCGGCGTTTGTATTTAGTAACTGGCCTTTCCCATCGTGTGTGAGTGGTGCAACAACAGGAATAACATTTTCATTAATTAGTACGCGAAGTTCCGATGCATTAACATCGTCAACATCACCCACAAATCCATAATCGATATCTTTCACTGGTCGTTTATGAGCTTTAATAAGTCCAAGGTCGGCACCAGTTAAACCAACGGCGTTCATACCACGCGCTTGCAAGCCAGCAACTATCTTTTTATTTACTAAACCACCGTACACCATTGTCACTACTTCAAGCATGTCGGAATCGGTAATTCTACGCCCTTCCACCATTTTTGTTTCAATGCCCAGTTTCTTAGCCATCTCAGTTGCGGTTCTTCCACCACCGTGTACTAAAATTTTATTCCCCGATATTTTATCAAACTGATCGAGCAAAGCATTTAACGAATCGGTGTTTTCGACTACTTTACCGCCTACCTTAATTATTGTTAACCTATCCATGCTTCAATTTACGAATTATATTTTTAAAAAATTCTTAAGAATTGCAGAACCAATGTCTCCACTCTTTTCAGGGTGAAACTGTGTGGCATAAAAATTATCGCGATGTAATGCCGCACTAAAAGGCAGAATATAATCGCAAGTAGCAATGGTGTGTTCACTTTTTTCGGCATAATACGAATGCACAAAATAAACATACTCATTTTCAAGTTCTGATGTAAAAATATTGCTCTTTAAATCTTTTATTGCATTCCATCCCATGTGTGGAACTTTAGTTATAAATTCTTTCCCCGGCTTTGGTACAAAACGTTTTACTTTTTCGTCAAAAATCCCCAAACATTGGGTGTCGTTTTCTTCCGAATGCGAACACATTAATTGTAACCCAAGACAAATGCCAAGTACGGGTTGTTTTAACGAAACAATTAACTCATCTAGTTTATTTTTACGTAAGTAGGCCATGGTTGTGCTTGCTTCGCCAACTCCCGGAAAAATAACTTTATCTGCATTTCTTATTTTTTCCGGGTCTGCCGTAACTTCTGCATCAACACCCAAACGATTTAGTGCATTATTTACCGATTCAATATTGCCGGCATTGTATTTTATTATTACGATGTTCATAGTGCAAAGTGCTTAGTGTAAAGTTTTTATTGTTTCAAATTACGGATGAGGGCTTTTAACATTTAGGCCTTGGAACTACGAACTTGCAAGCAACAAATCAATCACTTCCACCATCTCTTTAAACTCATCTTTTTTAAACAGACGAGTCATGTATACAATTTTACCTGATTTGTTGATTATTACATTTCGAGTTACTCCGGTACCTTTAGCAGCAAAGGTGTAAAATATTTTTCCTTGCGGATCTAATGCTAAAGGGTAAGTGGTTTTCATCTTTTTCTGAAAAGCGATTACCTTATCCAAAGGTTCGTCCATATCTACACCTATTAACGCAAAATCTTTATTATTCTTGTGTTTTAACCAAATGTCTTTTTCTATGTGTGGCATTTCTTTACGACAAACCGAACACCAGCTTGCAGTAAATTGTAACATAACCACCTTTCCTTTTAAACTAGCCGTTGAAACTTTTGAACCATCGGTTAATTCCATTTCAATGTCTGGCATTTGCTGACCAACTTCTACAATGTATCCATAATCCGTAGGAATTTCCTGATTTGGAATTTCTTTAAGTTGGGCAAATGTTGTTAGTGCGAGGGTGGTTAGTACAATTATGGAAAGCAGTTTTTTCATGTTCTTTTTTTATATGTTTCTTTATTTCTCTTTTCGTTCTTTTGACCCCCTATCGTCACTTAGTTCCGATTGTCCCCCTGCGCAGGGGGACAGGAGCGCCGAAGAAGCGACTGGGGGTGATTCCCGTCTTCAGCATTTCAACGGCTCTTAGTTAAATACCACAGTTCGGTTGTTATAAACCAATATTTTGCGTTGAAGGTGTTTGTATACCGCATTTGAAAGCACAATCTTTTCTAAATCCCGACCTTTGCGAATTAGTTTCGGAATGGTGTCCACATGGCTACAACGGGCAACGTCCTGCTCTATAATTGGTCCGGCATCCAGTTCTGAAGTTACATAATGGCTGGTTGCTCCAATAATTTTAACCCCGCGCTGATGTGCTGCATGATAAGGCTTGGCTCCGGCAAAAGCCGGTAAAAACGAATGGTGGATATTTATTACTTTGTTAGGGTAAGCTTTCACAAAATCCTCCGATAAAATTTGCATATAGCGTGCCAGCACAACAAAGTCAATATTGTTATCCTTCATTAATTTTAACTCAGCAGCTTCTTGTTTAACTTTGTTTTCTTTATTAATTGGAAAATAATGAAAATCAATACCAAATCGCTCGGCTACTGGTTTTAAAGTCTCGTGGTTACTAATAATCATCGGAATTTCAATGTCCCATTCGCCCGCAGCGTAACGTGCCAGGATATCGAATAAAGCATGGGGCATTTTCGAAACAAATAGTGCCATTCGCGGAACTACATTCGAAAAATATATTTTCCAATTCATTTGTAAAGGAGCTCCAATCAGTGTATCGAAATACTCTCCAATTTTATCAGATGGAATAGCAAAGTTTTCTAATTCCCATTCCACGCGCATGTAAAATATTTTCTCCTGTCTATCAACGTGCTGATCAAGGTAAATAATGTTTCCTTTATTTTGGTTTAAGAATTCAGTAACCGTGGCTAGAATCCCTTGTTTATCAGGGCAGTGTATTAAAAGGACTGCTGTGTTTTTCTTTTCCCGAAGTGGTTTTATTGTTTCCATAATTTGAAGCCCCCTAAATCCCCCGAGGGGGACTTTTTTCCGGAAGGGTGCGGTTTGTATTTATTATTTATTCTCTTTTCTTAATTTCTCCCCCTCGGGGAGGTTAGGAGGGGCTGCCTCCTTTAAAGTTTTCCTTTTGTTGAAGGTAAATCAAAATTAAATACATCGCGACGAATGGCCATTTTTATCGCTTTTGCCAGCACTTTGTAAATAGCCTCTATTTTATGGTGCTCGTTGGTTCCTTCTGCCTTAATGTTTAGGTTGCAAAGTGCCGCATCCGAGAATGATTTAAAGAAATGCATAAACATTTCAGTTGGCATGTCGCCCACCATTTCACGCTTAAAATCGGCTTCCCACATTAACCAAGGGCGTCCACCAAAATCGATGGCAGCCATTGCCAGACAATCGTCCATGGGCAAACAGAAACCATAACGTTCCATGCCTAATTTATTGCCCACTGCATTTTTAAAAGCTTCGCCTAAAGCAAGTGCCGTATCTTCTATCGTATGGTGCTCATCTACCTCTAAATCGCCTTTAACCTGAACTGTTAAGTCAACTCCGGCATGACGACCAATTTGGTTTAACATGTGGTCGAAAAAGTTTAAACCACTCGATATGTTACAAACACCTGAACCATCAAGGTTTAATCGAACTAAAATATCTGTTTCTTTTGTTGTGCGAATTACTTCTGCAGTTCTTTGTGGGGAAGCAACGCATGCATAAATATCATCCCAGTCATTCGAAACCAAAGCACAAGTTTCGGCTAAACCTTGTTTCTCCATCTCTTCGATGCCATCGCCATTATTTATAAAAATGCCTTTTGCTCCCAGGTTTTTAGCCAATTGAATATCGGTTAATCTGTCGCCAAGAACATAACTATTCGCTAAATCGTAATCGCCTTCCATATATTTGGTTAGCATGGCAGTTCCCGGTTTTCTTGTTGCTAAATTATCTGCTGGAAAACTTCGGTCGATACAAATCTCATCGAAAACAACTCCTTCATTTTCAAACGCTTTTACAATGAAATTCTGAACGGGCCAAAAAGTATCTTCCGGAAACGAATTGGTTCCCAAACCATCCTGATTGGTTACCATTACCAGTTCGTAATCTAGGTTATTTTGAATATTATACATATTTCTGAAAACCTTCGGAAGAAATTCCACTTTTTCAAAAGCATCAACCTGTTCATCTACTGGTTCAAGGTTTAAAGTGCCGTCGCGGTCGATAAATAGTACTCGTTTCATAATAAAAAGACGGAAGATGGAAGACTGAAGTTGGAAGATTGTCCAACTTTCAAAAAGATCCTTCCTCCTTATTTAGTTTATAACAAATTCTTTAAAGCATTAAGCAGTGTTTCGTTTTCATCCGATGTGCCAATTGTAATTCGGAGTGTGTCTTTGCACAAATGTACTTTCGAACGATCGCGAACAATAATTCCTTCTTCAACTAAGTAATCGTAAACACCCTTTGCATCGTGCATTTTAGCGAGCAGGAAATTAGCGTCCGATGGATAAACCTTTTCTACAAATGGAAATTCCATCAAAAGTTCTTCCATTTTCTCACGTTCAGCAATTAATAATTTTACCCAATTCTGAACAGATACTTTTTTGTCGAGCAATTCCAACGCTTTCTTCTGTGTTAAAATATTCAGGTTGTATGGGTATTTTATTTTATTTAGAACCGAAATAATTGGAGTTTGTGCAAAGGCCATTCCCAAACGAATTCCAGCCATTCCCCAAGCTTTCGAAAAAGTTTGAAGGATTACAAGGTTTGGATATTTGTCAATCTCATGTAAAAAGGTTTTACCCGGCGCAAAATCGATGTAGGCTTCGTCGATAACAACAATTCCGTTGAATGAACTTACAATTACATGAAGTGCCTCAGGATTTAAACTGTTTCCGGTGGGATTATTGGGTGAACAAAGGAAAATGAGTTTTGTATTCTGGTTTGTTGCATCCAAAATTTCCTGCGCTCCCAGTTCAAAATCTTCGTTCAGTGAAACTTTATTTAATTCCACACCTGAAATATCAGCAGCAACCTGGTACATTCCGTATGTTGGGTTCATGCTGACAATATTATCGATTCTTGGTTCGCAAAAAGCACGAATTAGCAAATCGATGGGTTCGTCGCTACCGTTTCCAAGAAATATATTTTGGGTGGCTACACTTTTAAGCTTCGAAATTTTCTCTTTTACTTCTTTCTGAAGCGGGTCGGGGTAGCGGTTATAGGGCTCGTTAAACGGGTTTTCGTTGGCATCGAGAAAAACCATTGCTTCTCCTGTGTACTCATCTCTTGCCGAAGAATACGGTTTTAACGATTGTATATTTTTTCGTAGTAGTTGATTAATATCCATTTTATTGTATCTCTTTCAAACGTAAAGTTACTGCATTTTTGTGGGCTTCAAGTTCCTCGGCGGCAGCCATAAGCTCAATTGTCGGTCCAATATTTTTTAGTCCGGTTTCAGTTATTTCCTGAAACGTAATTTTTTTCAGAAAACTATCGAGGTTAACTCCGCTGTATGAACGTGCCCAACCATTTGTGGGTAATGTATGGTTTGTCCCAGAAGCATAATCTCCCGCACTTTCAGGCGTTAATTCACCTAAAAATACAGATCCTGCATTTGTAATTTGTTCCGAAATTTCAGTGTAATTTTTTGTGCTGATAATCAAATGTTCCGGAGCGTATTCGTTTATTAAGTCAATTCTGTCTTTGTTATCTTCCAGAACAATATAAACACTGTTCGATAAAGCTTTTTCTGCAAATTTTCTTCGTGGAAGTAGCACTACTTGTTTTTCAACTTCAGCATTTACTTGCTTAACTGTTTCTTCGTTATCAGCCACCAAAATAACTTGACTGTCGGCTCCATGTTCAGCCTGCGAAAGCAAGTCGGAAGCCACAAACGCTGCATTCGATGTTTTATCGGCAATAACCAATACTTCGGATGGTCCGGCGGGCATATCAATGGAAACATTATTCATGCTAACCAATTGTTTGGCTGCCATAACATATTGGTTTCCGGGACCAAAAATTTTGTAAGTATTTGGAACAGTTTTGGTACCAAACGCCATTGCTCCAATTGCCTGAACACCGCCCAGTTTGTAAATTTGTGTTACGCCTGCAATTTTTGCGGCATACAAAATTGCCGGATGAATTTTTCCATTTTTATTGGGAGGCGAACAAAGCACGATTTCTTTACAACCTGCAATTTGCGCAGGAAGTGCCAACATTAAAACCGTTGAAAATAGGGGAGCAGTACCACCCGGAATATATAAACCAACTTTTTCGATTGCTACCGCCTTTTGCCAGCAAGTAACTCCGGGAGTGGTTTCAAGTTTGTTAATTGTAGGTTTTTGCGCGCTGTGAAAAACTTCAATATTCTTAGCCGCGAATTGAATAGCTGTTTTTAGATCATCGCTGACCAATTTTTCCGCTTCAGTAATCT